>NZ_CANUAR010000020.1:0-72675 GCF_947855755.1 uncultured Coprobacter sp. | reverse complement strand
GAGGGTGTATCAAAATTCCGATACATCCTCTTTTCATATCCATCGGTAAAGAATGCATATAATGAAACAAAGCCCCGACTTTCCCAAGCCAAGGCTTTGCCCTATCATAAAAATTTTGTATCTTTATGACATACAATCATATATATGTCAGCAAAGATACACTTTCGGGATTACAATCCCAAACAAACGATTCTTTTTCCCCAGCGTCTTGACAAGGACATTGCGGACAATGACCCTGTGCGCGTGGTTGACGCGGTAATTGATAACCTCAAGCTGGAAAACTTCCGCAAACTTTATAAAGAGCGCGGTCGCAGTCCATACCATCCGAAGATGATGCTCAAGGCCGTGATTTATGGCTACATGAACAACCTTTATTCCTGCCGTAAGATAGAGTCCGCCCTTAAGCGTGACATCCATTTTATCTGGCTGGCGGGTTATGAACAGCCGGACTTCAACACCATCAACCGCTTCCGCAACCGTGTGAAAGAGGAAATCAACCATGTATTCACACAGTTGGTGATAATACTGGCGGAAAAAGGATTCATCACTCTTGACGTGGAATATATTGACGGTACAAAAATCGAATCGAAGGCCAACAAATATACTTTTGTATGGCGCAAGACTACCGAGAGGAACCGTGCCAAGCTGATGGAGAAGATCAAGGCTCTTCTCGAACAGATAGATGAAGCCATAGCACAGGACAACGCCCGGGAGGAAAACGGACAGGATTTCACACCGGCAGACCTCATGGATATTGCCGATGAACTCAACCGGTCTTTTGGGAAAGAACCTGAAGCGGCAACAAAGCAGGAAAAGCGTCATCGGAAAGAAAAAGAGAGACAGATAAGGCAACTCAAGGAACATGCCAGCAAACTTGAAGGATATGACGAAAAGCTGCGCATCCTTGGCGAGCGCAACTCCTGTTCCAAAACCGATCCTGACGCCACGTTCATGCGCATGAAAGAGGATGCGATGAACAGCGGGCAGACCAGACCGGGTTATAACCTTCAGATAGGAACGGAGAATCAGTTCATTCTTGACTTCAGCCTGTTTCAATCCCCCGGGGATACATTGACCATGATCCCGTTCTTCAACTCGTTTGCCGAACGTTACCATAAACTGCCGGGCAAGGCGGTTGCCGATTCCGGCTACGGTTCGGAAGAGAACTACCGGTTCATGGATGAAGCCGGCATTGCCGCCTATGTGAAATACAATTGGTTCCACCGCGAACAGCGGATGCACTATGAGCCCAACCCGTTCAGTCCGCAATCTTTATACTACAATGCCGAAGGTGACTATTACGTCTGTCCGATGGGACAACACATGAAACGTATCGGTACGGCACGGTCAAGGACGGAAAGCGGATATGTCACTGAAAGCGCACGCTACAAGGCCCGCCGATGTGAAGGATGCCCGCTTCATGGAAGTTGTTTCAAGGCTAAGGGGAACAGGATTATCGAAGTCAATCACCGGCTGAACGAATATCGGAGGAAAGCCGGGGAGAGGCTCACATCAGAAGAAGGGATCAGATACCGGGGACGGCGGTGCATAGAGCCGGAAGCCGTCTTCGGACAGATGAAATACGACATGGCATATAAACGCTTCCGGCATTTTGGAATAGACAAGGTTGAAATGGACCTTGCCTTCTTTGCCATTGCCTTCAATCTAAAGAAAATGTGCTCAATAATGGCAAAAAAAGCCATCAAGGGAGGATATTGTCCAAAACAAAACCAATTTATGGCTATTCCCATAATTCTATATGCGAAAAATCAAAGATTTAAGAGATACTCTTTAAATATGGCTGCCTAATAAATTTTAAGACTTAACAAAGGGAAAAAGAGGATGTATCAAATCTTCTCAATTTTGATACACCCTCCTTGTTATATACGATCCAAAACTATTTCGATAAGATCTTTGATCGAATTTTTATAATTGCTATTGGCATGGTGGGCTACGCGATTGGCGATAATCGTGCATACGGTCATGGCTTTATGTCCCATAAGCTTGGATAGCCCGGCAAGAGCAGAGCTTTCCATCTCGTAATTAGTGATCACATGTCCGTCTTTATACTTGAACGCTTCTATTTTTTTATTCAGGTTCTTGTCTGCCAGAGGAACCCTCAGTTCCCGTCCTTGAGGTCCGTAAAACCCGTTTGCAGAAATCGTTACACCTTTTACCATCTCGCCTTTCCCGATTTGCTCTACCAGTTCTTTGTCTGCATCGATTACATAAGGAGCGGCCCAAAGAGAGTTCCATTCGACAAAATCGCAGAAAGCCTTTTCGAATTCGAGATCGCAAACTTCATTGCGCCCGGCATAAAAATTCAATACTCCGTCAAAACCGATCGATTTTTCTGATATGACGAATGTTCCTATGGGGACATGTGGTTGCAAACCTCCCGAAGTTCCGATACGCACCATTGTCAGTTGCCTGAATTCAGGCTTTTCGTTCCGGGTTTCAAAATCGATGTTGGCAAGAGCATCCAGCTCGTTTACAACAATGTCGATATTGTCTGTTCCTATTCCATGAGAAACGACGGTGATGCGTTTCTCTTTATAAGTTCCTGTTATGGTATGGAATTCACGGCTGCTTATGTCACATTCTTTTGTGTCGAAAAATGACGCTACAAGATCTACCCGGCCGGGATCGCCTACCAGAATGATTTTATCCGATAATTGTTCGGGACGTACGTGCAAGTGAAAAGCACTTCCGTCTTGGTTGATAATTAGTTCTGATTCCGGAAAATGTTTCATAGCTTTCGGTTTTATGTTCATAACTTGAAATACGAATATAAGCATTATTTTTAAGAGTGCGGTTGAGAACACGCATAAATTTTCCAATAAAAATACTATCAGGGTGTCTTTGCGTTTTCTTCCGGTCTGTTCTACCGTCTTTTATACATCAGGTAAGCTGTTGTGTCTCTTATGGGAATGGAAAAGTATCTGCGAAAACGACTTTCAAAAATGTCTGTGCAAGATTTAAGCAGGTTTTGCAATGAGAAGTCCCGAAGGTTAAAAAGTTTATCTATATGTCCGTATATCGTGAAAATAAAAAAGTCGTATATTTGCAATCATATATAAAAATCCTTTTGATTGTTAATGTCCCTGTTCGGGGATTTCAGAATAAGAAATATGGCAACAAAACCTGCGATACCTAAAGGAACCCGGGATTTTTCTCCGGAAGAGATGGCGAAACGGAATTATATATTCAATACGATCAGCGAAGTTTTCCATTTATTTGGATTTCAACAGATCGAGACTCCCGCGATGGAGAATCTTTCTACTTTGATGGGAAAGTATGGAGAAGAAGGGGACAAGTTGTTGTTCAAAGTGCTGAATTCCGGAGACTTTCTTTCGGGAGTGACGGATGAAGAGTTATCTGCTCGTAATACGAACAAACTTGCCTCCATGTTGTGCGAGAAAGGTTTGCGTTATGATCTGACTGTTCCTTTTGCTCGTTTTGTCGTCATGCATAGGAATGAGATCAGTTTTCCTTTTAAGAGGTATCAGATACAGCCGGTTTGGCGTGCCGACCGACCGCAAAAGGGGCGTTACCGAGAGTTTTATCAGTGCGATGCCGATGTTGTCGGTTCTGATTCGTTGTTGAACGAAGTGGAATTGTTGCATTTGATGGATGAGGTATATTCCCGTTTCGGAATACGTGTCGCCATCAAGTTAAATAATCGGAAGATATTGAGCGGTATTGCCGAAGTTATCGGAGAACCTGAAAAGATTGTCGATATAACCGTTGCGATCGATAAACTCGATAAAATCGGTTTGGAAAAGGTCAATGAGGAGTTGAAGGAAAAAGGCATATCGGAAAAGGCGGTAGCCATGTTGCAGCCTATTATTTTGTTGGAGGGATCGAATCGCGAGAAACTGGTTACTTTGAAAAATGTTCTTGTCGATTCGGATACCGGTTTGAAAGGTGTTTCGGAATTGGAGTATATTTTGGATCATTTGGAACTGTCTCCTTTGCGTTCTGCTTTGGAAATCGATCTTACTTTGGCAAGGGGTCTGAATTATTATACCGGGGCTATTGTGGAAGTAAAAGCTCTCGATGTTCAGATAGGAAGTATTACCGGAGGCGGGCGATATGATAATCTGACCGGGGTATTCGGGATGCCGGGTGTTTCGGGCGTGGGTATATCGTTCGGAGCAGATCGTATTTTTGACGTATTGAATCAACTCGACCTATATCCGAAAGACTCATTGTCTGCAACGCAAATAATGTTTGTCAATTTCGGAGAAAAAGAGCAGGCCGTTTGTTTGGAACATGCACTCCGGTTGCGTCGTTCCGGTATTCGCACAGAAATTTATCCTGAGACGGCCAAGATGAAAAAACAGATGGGATATGCCGATTCGAAGAAAATTCCATATGTGGCTCTTGTAGGGGAAAATGAAATAGCAGCCGGTAAAATTACGGTAAAGGATATGATTACCGGGGAACAGCAAATGCTGACGGTAGATGAGTTGACAGATTTTTTGAAATAAAATTTATTATGATACGTTCGAGAAAGGCCGGAATAGACGATATAGCTCTCATCCGAGATTTAGCGGAAAAATCGTTTTTACCTACTTATAAGGAAATTCTTTCTGCCGATCAGCTTGACTGGATGTTCGACTGGATGTATTCTGCCGATAGTCTTCGACGACAAATTGAGGACGGTCATGTTTTTTTTATAGCGTATGACGGAGACCGGCCTTGCGGTTATGTATCGGTCGAACGCCAAGGAGAGGCGTTGTTTCATTTGCAGAAAATATATGTTCTCCCCGATTTTCAGGGGAAACATGTGGGGCAGTATCTCGTGCGGTTGGTATTCGATTATGTAAGGTCTCTTTATTCCGGAGAGTGTACGGTAGAATTAAATGTGAACCGGAATAATAAAGCCAAATTTTTTTATGAGCGCATGGGATTTTCCGTTGCCCGTAGCGGGGATTTTCCGATAGGGAACGGTTATTATATGAATGACTATATAATGGCTATCGAACTGTCGTAAGATATGTGATCCGGACTTGTTATTCGGATATTATTTTCAGATTAAAGAGAATCCTGTCATTATCCGATCCGGGTTCATCATAGATATTGATTATTTTGATAACACCATAAGCTTTCTCTCTTCCGATCAAGATTATGTCGTCATTGCTTAGATTTTTGACGACGGGTTGTTTTACCGAGTTTAAGTAGGTACTTTTTACAGAGATGTCGGTTGCTTCCATGTAATTGAAGCTGTTGTTTTTTATAAAGCAAATATTGGTTCTAGACCGCCATTCTCTCGACATATCTTCGTTTAAGATTTCAGGGTTATCATAGTTGTATATGTCTGTTAAGGCAGAGTCTGCGATAGCATAGAAAATGGTTTGGAGATTTTTTAGAGAAAAAGCGTCCGGTTTTCCCGATTTGGCAGAATACATGGAATATCCTGTTTTTTCGGATAACACGGTACTTTGGCTGAATACCGTAAGTTCACAGCTATTTTGTTGGATATTATTTTCGTCGTCTATAGCTTCGAATAGGAACTTTATGTTTATTGAATCTTTGTTAAATGGAGGTATTGTGTATATATGTGTGTATTTTAATGTTTTTTTATCAGGAATCGTATCTTTCAAAGTGATTTTGCCGTATTGTGTATCGAATGAATGAACTGTAAATTTTTTTAGGTATTGATTTTTCGTTGTCGCTTCGATCTGGATTTCTATTTTATCTCCCCAATATAATTTTTCTGTAGGTATTTTGTAATATATCGTGACTTTCGATTCGTCTTCATTGGTTATACAGCCGGTAAATAGTACGATAAGTAATATTGTAAGAATCTTTTTGCTCATTTGGCTTACTATATTGAGTTAAGGGAACTGTCTAAATTTCCCGATCGAAAAATAATATCGGTCATCTTTGCGTTTTTTCCGCTCTGTTTTATCGTTTTTACTCGTCAGATACTCCGCTATCCTTCTCGTAAAAACGATAAAATACCCTTGAAAGAAACTCTCAAGCCTGACCCGGACAAAATTTAGACGACAGGCTCTAAGACTACGCTTATTCTCCTAATAAAGATATAAGCATAGTCTTGGATATTTGTCTGTAAATTGAGTACTTCGGTTTTTTATTTGAATTTATAGGCTCTGATTATTGCTTTTTCAGAAACTTCTTTGCCTAAGAAAAGCCGGTTTACCTGTCGTATTTTGCGAACGGGTTGAAAGTATGTTGCGTCAGGGTATTTCTTTATCGCTTTGTAAGCTGCTTTTTTTATATTTCCCGAAAGAATTGTTCCGTTTCCCAATGTGGTTACTAAGGAATTGGTTGCATCATATATTTCGCCGTTGACAGTATCCATGACTTTTATGATACCGAAATAAGTGCGATAAGTTACTTCGATTTCTGTTTCACCTAAATAATCGAGATTGTTTAAATCGATGTTTAGTTGTACTTGGTTCGGGGAGAAGTTTTTTTCTTTTGTCAATGTTCCGCATCCGGTCATCGTCGCTATCAGGAACACCAATATTAAATATTTGTAATCTCTCATAAGTGTTCGATTATTTAAAATAGTATGTTAATGTGATCCGAAACTGGTTTCCTATTTCTCCTTTATTCGCTTTTAGAGAGTCGAACATGTCCTCATTGTTTATTTGCAGTCCTAACTGGGGTAAATCTTCTAAACTGGGAGCGTAAACAGTTTGTTTTTTACCTTCTATTTTTGTTTCGTTTTTATATTTCAGTCCGGTCTCAAAAATCGAAGAAATACCGTATTCGACACCTATTGCTAAGGGAAGGTCTGCAATGAAAGCTTGTAATCCTATAAATGCGCCTAATCCTATTTCAAAAGATCCTTTTGTGGTTTTTGAATAATCTTTTTCGTATTCGGTACTGGTTTTATCTCTTCTCCAACCTATGGGAAGTTCTGCTCCGGCATAGACATCTAATATGTTACTTTTAGCGAAGTGGTATGCAAATCCTGGGTAAATACGGTTGGTAGAGTTCAGTATCTTGTTGGATGATTGTATTGTTTTTTCTTCATCTTCTTTATCGATGGATTCTCCTTTTAAGCGTTCGGTCGTTTTATAGAATTCAAGGCCTAAACGTAATTCGAATTCGTCGGTTACCATATATTTCAGATTGACTAAAGGCATTGCTTTTAATTCTACCTTACTGTCAAACATGTCGGAGAACATATTCGATGTAGCTCCTAAATAAAGACCGAAATCTCCTGCTTCGGCTCTGTTCCCCGTACGTATTATTTTTGAAGTGGGTTTGCCTGTACTGATTTGGGCGAAAGTTAGCGTGTTTATGCTGCAAGCGCATAAAACAATAAGTAGCATTTTTTTGATCATAAAAATTTATTTTTAGTTAATTATAGAGAGTATTATTTGGAAATTAATTTATTGATTAGGCTATTTTGTTATTTTGTGCAAATATAGATTATAGTTGTTGTGAATATTGAATTAATTTATTTTTTACAAATATGTTTAATTCAAACTCTATAAGTTTATTAGGTTATACTGTTAATAGAATCGGGAACATTTTATCGTAAGTTACCGGAAAAGTGGATGATGTTATTTTATATGAAAAGAGGCACTTCAGAGTAGAAGTGCTCCTTGCTGTTACTTACAGTTCAAAAGTAAAAGGCATGAAATTATACTTATTCTCTAATAGAAAGGGTGATGATCTTCTGTTTATCGAATGATATTTCTTTGTAGATTTGTAGAGTCTATCTAAATTTTCCAACAAAAAATATTCTCAGGTCATTTTTGTGTTTTCTTCCGGTCTTTTTTCCCTGTTTTCACTTGTCAGATAGTCCGCTATCCTTCTCGCAAAAGAACAGAAAAACATACTCGGAAGAGGCTCTTAAACCTGATCCGAGTAAAATTCAAACAGAATCATAGACTGGAAGTTAAAGAATAAGAAGCTAATTTTTGGGACACTCCCTGTAAATGTAGTACGGTGTTGGTATTCTCGTAATTTTTGTTGTAATATTTTACTGTGATAATATTATATAGAGTCATTCTTTTGGGGGATAATTCCCATTTTTCCCATTAAAAAGCAGGCATTCATATTTTGTGCGACTCCCGGTTGCAACTTATAAGAAAAGGATAACTCGTTATCGTTTATATCTGCTTCGAATCTGAAATTTTCGATAGTATCCGGCCATTTTTCTGCTAAACTTCCTAATAGCAGGTCATGCGTCGCAATAACTCCGGCAGCATTGAGTTTTACTAATTTTTGAACCAAAGCAAGAGAGCCTTTTTGCTTATCTGTAGAATTTGTTCCCTTTAATATCTCATCTAAGATGATGAATAGTTTTTCTCCCGATTCAAGTCTGTCTATAATTTGCTTCAGCCGTTTCAGCTCAGCGAAAAAATAGGATTCCTGATCGCTCAGGGAGTCTGTTGTCCGTAAACTCGTAAATAATTTACAAGGAGATAATTGCATCTCTTTTGCACAGACCGGTGCTCCGATACATGCCAAAAGATGATTGATTCCGATCGTTCTCAAATAAGTGCTTTTTCCTGCCATATTAGCTCCTGTTATTACGAGAAAGGAGGGGCGTTGCAGCATCTCTACGGGATTGCGGACACATCGTTCGGGTTCTATCAGCGGATGACCTAATTCTGTTGCTTTCATTACCGGATTATCGTTGTCGTTCAATACGGGAAAAGTATATTCAGGGTGATTAAACCGGAATGTGGCGAGTGAGCATAGAGCATCGAAACGGGCGATGGTTTCTATCCATCCGGGTAGGAATTTCCCGTTGTTGCGTATCCATTTTTCTATTGCTGCCAACTGTTTGAAATCCCAGAGAAAAAATCCGTTTAATATTGCAAATCCTATGGCATTGTATCTTTGGTCGAGATTTCGTAGATATTTCCCTAATTGTTTTATGCGGGATGATACGGGAATCCCATCTGTATGTAACTCTGTACGGATATTTTGAAGTAGCGAGCTTGAGAATTCCGATTTTTCGAGTTGTTCGATAAGCTCGGCATAAGTATTCAAAGATTTCAGCCCTTCATTAAGTTTATTTTGTGTGCGGCTTACCCGTCCGGAAAGAATTGTCGCATAGCAAAAACATGCTAAAAATAGAAAAAGGATATAGTTTCCCATCCCGACACCGAAGATCCACATCAGGATTAGAATTCCGAAAATCCAAGGGATAAAGGGCAAGATTATACGTAGCCATTTAGAAACGTAAATCGTTGAATCGTTCGATAACTCTGAAATAATCTGTGCATCTGTTTTACTTTCTCGGGAAGTCATGCCGTTTGCCAGAAAATCGATTCGAAGTTCGGTCAGCAGGGACAATTCCTGAATTGCCTGTTGCCTGTTCTGTATTTTATCAGGATCGGTTAGCGGATGGGTTATCCATTCGACCAATTTTTGCTGTCCGATGATAGATGCACTTCTGTTCAGATAGGCGAAAAGCGATTTTTTCCCGAAAATATCCAAATCGTTCGAAAAGTCATGCACCGGATCTATATATTCTTTCCCGGTATCGATCCCTTCAAAATCGTATTTTTTCAGTTGCAGCTCTTTTTTGCAAATGGAAATCTTTGCTTCCAGAAAACTTTTCCGGGCAAAAAAACGATCATGGATACGCATCATTCCTAAAAAGCAAACTAAACCGGCAATAATCACACTGATAATAATTCCGGTATTGTATCCCCATAAGAAATAAAGAACGGTTAAAGTCAGAATAACCCAGCATAGACGCAAAGTTCCGATGCTGTAGATTTTTTTTCGAATACGGACAAGAGCTTGTTGCGTTTCTTCAAGCAGATGGTTATAATAGTGAACGGAATTATCAATCATACTGTTATTTATTTTGTCGGTAAAGATACAAATTTGTTAGAGTCTGTCTGCATTTTGCGCAGAATCAAAGGAATTTAAATATATAATTTTTTTATCGTAAAAATCAGACAGACCTTTATACAAGGCTTCTCTTTTTCGGTTTATTTATGATAAACTTTGCAAAGAGTAAGTTCTTTAAAACATAAAATTGTATTTTTGTGTTTGTCTAATGTAATTAAAAACGATTATGAAGCGTGTTTATTGTTTGATGATTTTGTTGCTGAGTGTAACGTCTGTCCTTTTTGCCCAAAAAAAAGCTGAAATAGAATTTAAGCAGACGAAGTATGACTTTCATGAAATCGCGGAGGAGAACGGAGACGTGTCCCATATATTTACATTTATCAATAAAGGAAATGCCCCGTTGATTATTACCCGTGCTTCGGCAAATTGCGGGTGTACCAAGCCTGAATATCCGGTGAAACCGGTTGCTCCCGGTAAGGAAGGGCAGATAAAAGTGACCTATCAGCCGAAAGGCCGTCCCGGCAGTTTCTCAAAAAATATTTATGTATATACTAATGGAGAGCCGGAACGGGTAGTCTTGCTGATTACCGGAACTGTGATTCCTAAACCTTAAAAATCGAATTTTATGATAAGACGGGGTATTATCTTATTGCTATTTGCAGTTCTGTTCGTTTCCGGAGTTTATGCACAAGAGACGGCTAAAATATCTTTTCTGGAGACAACGCATAATTTCGGTTCTTTTTCTGAAAAACTGGGGAGTGTAAGTTGTGTTTTTTCGTTTGTGAATACGGGAGATGCTCCATTGATTATAACTCGTGCGACAGCATCGTGCGGGTGTACTCGTCCTGAGTTTCCGATGCAGCCGATCGCTCCGGGCGACAGCGGTCAAGTTAAAGTGACTTATAATGCGGTAGGCCGGCCCGGTAGCTTTGAGAAAAATATTTCGGTGTATGCCAATACCGACCCGGAACGTACGACTTTGATAATTAAGGGAACTGTGATTCCTGTTCAACGTAGTGCTGCTCCGGCTTACGGACATACAATGGGGAATTTGGGATTGAAGGCCGTACATGTTCCTTTCTTTGAAGTATATACCAATAAAACCAAATTGGAGAAGATCGATGTTATAAATAACGGAAAAACTCCTCTTGCTCTGGAATTTGACAAAGTTCCTCGACATTTGGATGTTTCGGTATTGCCTGAGACTTTGCTTCCGGGACAGAAAGGTCGGATATTGATAACTTATCATGCCGACAGGGCTAAGGATTGGGGAATTCGCCGGGATGAGTTTTGGGTGAAGTTGCCTTCTTCCGATAAACCGCAGCCTCAAAATAAGATAACTGTTTCTGCAGATATTCAGGAAGATTATTCGAATATGACTCCTGACCAGATTGCAAAAGCTCCTCATCTCGAAATCGGTAACGATTTAGTAGATTTCGGGACGATAAAGGGAAATGCTTCGGTCTCTAAATCGGTGAGCTTGACTAATACGGGAGTTTCTAATCTTCAGATACGTAAAGTTAATAATGAATCGCAGGTCGTATCCGTATCTCTCCCGCAGATGAGCATACAGTCCGGGAAATCGATCGATATGAAAGTAACAGTAAGGCCTTCTAAATCCCGCAGTCGGTTGTTGAACCATCGTATTTTCATTATTACGAACGATCCGGTAAGGCCTACAATATCATTGCCTGTTGTTGCGACATTTGAGTAGTATATATTTTATTGGTGAATTGCTATGGAACACATCGAGAACGATAATAAATATGAGGGATTGGCGGTTAATAAGGGTGTAGCGCAGCCGCCTGCCGTAAATCCTTATTTGAATAAAATCCGGAAAGTCCGCAGGAGACAATATACGGCAGCTGAATATACCGAACGTATTTTGAAAGGTGATATTACGGTATTGAGCCAAGCGGTTACGTTGGTAGAGAGTAATTTGCCCGATCATCAAATCCTTGCACAAGAGGTAATCGAAAAATGTCTGCCTTATGCAGGAAACTCGGTACGGGTAGGTATTACGGGTGTTCCCGGATCAGGTAAAAGCACATCGATCGATGCATTCGGACTTCATGTCCTTAAAAAAGGTGGTAAACTTGCCGTGTTAGCGATAGACCCGAGCAGCGAGCTTTCGAAAGGGAGTATATTGGGAGATAAAACTCGAATGGAAAAACTGTCTGTTGCAGACAATGCGTTTATACGTCCTTCTCCTTCTGCCGGATCTTTAGGAGGAGTCGCCCGTAAAACGCGTGAAACGATCGTTTTATGCGAGGCTGCCGGATTCGATAATATATTTGTGGAAACCGTCGGAGTCGGGCAGTCTGAAACGGCGGTGCATTCTATGGTCGATTTTTTCCTTTTAATACAGTTGGCCGGAACAGGTGATGAGTTGCAGGGAATTAAGCGGGGAATCATGGAGATGGCTGATGGAATCGTGATTAATAAAGCAGATGGCAGTAATATCGAAAAGGCGAAATTAGCACAAGCTCATTTCCGTAATGCATTGCATCTTTTCCCACCGACTCCGTCCGGTTGGATACCGCAGGTATTGACTTATTCCGGTTATTATGAAATCGGTATCAAAGAGGTGTGGAACATGATAGACCGATATATAGCTTTTGTCAAAGGGAACGGCTATTTTGAGCATAAACGTCAGGAGCAAGCGAAATATTGGATGTTGGAAACCATAAATGATCAGTTGAAGTCTCATTTTTATCAAAATTCCGAAGTAGTATCATTACTTCAAGAAAAAGAAAATAGGGTGCTGCATTCGATACAGAGTCCTTTTACTGCGGCTAAGGAGGTCTTGGATTTTTATTTCGGCAATATTGTTTGATATTCGAGAAGTATAGTTCCGGTGTATAATAATCTGTCGGGTAGTTATTTACAAAATTGATTCGCAATCCGTTAAAAGTATGCAGTTTTCAGAATTTAGTTTACAGTTACCTGTTACCGATCCGACTTTAATATTTTTTCTTGTACTTGTCATTATTCTCTTTGCTCCGGTGATATTGCAACGCTTGCACATTCCTCATATTGTCGGGTTGATTTTGGCAGGGATACTTGTCGGGCAGTACGGTTTTAATATTCTGAAACAAGATAGTAGTTTCGATCTGTTCGGGAAAGTAGGACTGTATTATATAATGTTCCTGGCAGGTCTGGAGATGAATATGGAGGATTTTAAAAGTATCCGAGTTAAGGCTACGGTGTTGGGGCTTTTTGCGTTTATATTCCCTCTGGGTATAGGAGTATGGACTAATATGCATTTGCTCGGGTACGGTGTTGTGACTTCTGTGTTACTTGCCAGTATGTATGCTTCGCACACTTTAATATCTTATCCGATAGTTCTTAGGTATGGTATCAATAGTCAGCGGTCTGTCGGTATTGCTGTGGGAGGAACTGCTGTTACGGATACACTGACATTGTTGGTCTTAGCGGTAATAAGCGGTTTGTATAAAGAAGAGGCATCCGATATGTTTTGGGTATGGCTGCTTGTGAAGGTGGTTATATTGAGTTTGCTTATCATGTATCTTTTCCCTCGTATTTGCCGGTGGTTTTTCCATCGCTATAATGATAACATTGTGCAATATATTTTTGTTATGGCTCTTGTTTTTTTGGGAGCGGGATTGATGGAGCTTATCGGAATGGAGGGGATTCTCGGAGCATTTCTTGTCGGATTAGTTTTAAATAAGTTAATACCTCATGTTTCTCCTTTAATGAGTCATTTGGAGTTTGTCGGCAATGCTTTGTTCATTCCTTATTTTCTGATTGGAGTAGGAATGTTGATTAATGTTAAAGTGTTGTTCGGCCATTTGGATTCTCTTAAAGTAGCCTTTGTAATGATTGTCGTAGCTCTTTCGGGAAAATGGATTGCTTCTTGGTTGACTCAGAAAATATATAAAATGCGGGCTGTCGAGCGGGAGTTGATGTTCGGATTGAGTAATGCGCAAGCTGCCGCGACATTAGCTGCCGTATTGGTAGGGTATAATATTATTCTTCCTGATGGACAGCGTTTGCTGAATGAAGATGTTCTGAACGGTACGATTTTATTGATTCTTGTAACATGTGTAGTAAGTTCGTTTATTACCGAATATGCTGCGAAACGTATTGTGATGGATCGTGCCGTTGAAGTGGTCAGTGAAAAAATACAGAAAAAAGAGAAATTTTTGATTCCTCTGGCTAATCCCAGAACTTTAGAACAGCTTGTCGGTTTTTCTTTGTTGTTAAGGGATAAAAAGGATAAAGACAGTCTTGTCGCTCTTAATGTTATAAATGACGATAACGATTCGTTGAAGCAGGAACTTCAGGGAAAATATATTCTGGAACAGGCTGCCCGAATAATGACGGAAGCGAATGTGGAGTCGAAAACCGTAATGCGTTTTGACCTGAATATTGCAACCGGCATTTTTCATACGGCAAAAGAGCATGATGTGACGGATATTGTTATCGGATTGCATCATAGGAAGAGTATTGTCGATTCGTTTTTGGGAACATTGTCCGAGAATTTGTTGAAGAAAACGTGCATGCAAATTATGATAGCCCGTTTTCATATTCCGGTCACTTCTTTGCAATGTATAATTGTTGCTGTTCCTCCGAAGGCGGAATTTGAATGTGGGTTTGTTAAATGGATTTCCCATTTGTGCCGCATAAGCGGGCATTTAGGTTGTCAGATTCATTTTTATGCACATCCGCAAACATCGGGATATATTCGTAAATATATTCGAAGGAAACATAGAGATATAGATGCTGTTTATACCGACCTTGTCAGTTGGGAAGATTTGCTTATACTGATCGGACAAATGAATTATGAATGTTTGTTTGTGATTGTTTCGGCACGTCGGGGAGCAATTTCTTATGACTCTTCTTTTGAAAAGCTTCCGGGACAAATATCCCGATATTTTAATAATAATAGTGTCGTGCTGCTTTACCCTGAACAGAATGGGGAGCAACAATAAGAGTCGTTTCGATTTTCCAATGGATATTGTCAGGTCATTTTTGTGTATTCTTAAAGCCTGTCTAAAATTTTACTCTTTTATGAATTTTATTTGTTTTGTCGAAATTGAGGTCTGTTAATTATCGATACAGATGATTTTTTCGGGAGAAAACCGATGTAGAAATTTTCGAATTCTTAAAATAGATTAAATAGCAGGAGATGTATATAAAATCTTTTCCTGCTAAGTTTTTTTTAATTGGGATTTTAATTGTTGCGTTCTTTTTTTGTACTCGTTTCGTACCGGAATGATGAACACACACACATATACGATTATGAATTTAAAATTACGTTTTTTCTCTCTATTATTCATTGCGTTTTTATTCCCGAAATGTCTTTTTGCGAGTTCTACGCTTCTACATCTGGATTGGAAAAATTATCTGGCAAAATATGATTTGCTTTGGAATCGTTTACCGGAGAAAGTCTGGCAGTCTCCTTTTATGGGGAATGGAATGTTAGGCACGTATATCGTGTATGAGAAAGATTGCAATTCGATGCGTTTTGAGGTGTGTCGGAGCGATGTTCACGATCATCGTGTCGTGCCTGAAACAGGAGATGGGAATATATTGTTCAATCGTTCCCGTCTTATGATTGGACATTTTTTGATGAAGCCGTGCGGTCGCATTTTGAAATGCGACATGCGTACGGATATTTATAATGCGGAGACTTCAGGGACGATTATAACGGATAAGGGGTCGATCCGATTTGAAGTTTTTGTACATTCGCTTGATATGGGGATTATCGTAAAGACTCATGCATCGTCCGGAGAAAACGGGTTTACGTGGCAATGGGTTTCGGATTCACCGAATTCTCCTCGGTATGATAAGTTTAAAGCAAGTGGGAATACTTCGAAGGTGGTACGGGAATATAAAGAGAATGCTCCGGCTGTTGTAGATGAAGAAAACCGAACGGCATTGTTTACTTATTTGAATGGCGGACAGACTGCCGTCCGTTGGTATATTTCGGGAAAAGGGAGTACTCGGAGTCTATATGTGACTTGCGCCCATTCTTATCCTGAACATAATGCTTTGCAATTATCTCGAGAATTCCTTGATCGGATATTGAAACCATCTTATTCGAAGTTGAAAAAGACGCATCGGGAGTGGTGGAATAGCTTTTATCAGAAAAGTTTTATTTCTTTACCGGATAAGAGAATCGAGAATTTTTATTGGATACAATTATATAAGTTGGGATCGGCTGCCCGTGCGGATCGGGGGATTATCGATAATACAGGACCATGGATGGCTTTGACGCAATGGCCTGCTGCATGGTGGAATTTGAATGTGCAGCTTTCCTATTGGACAACTTATCCTTCTAATCATTTGGAACTTTCCCGCTCTTTGTCCAATACGATTTTTGCAGGAGAAAAGAACTTGATTTTAAATGTTCCGCAAAAATACAGATATAATTCTGCCGCTTTAGCACGGGCTACAGCTCCTGATTTGGTCGGATGGGTACGTGAAGCCGGAGCTTCGAAAGATGGACCGGAGATCGGTTTATTGACATGGGCTTGTCATAATATATGGTTGGAGTATCGTTATTCGATGGATAAGGAGATTTTGAAAAAGTTATTCCCTATATTAAAACGTTCGGTCAACTATTATCTGCATTTTTTGAAAGAGGAGGATGATAAGCGGTTTCATCTACCTTCTACCTATTCTCCGGAATACGGCAGTGCTTCGGATTGTAATTTTGATCTGTCGTTGTTGAAATGGGGTTGTAAAACGCTTTTGGAAGCGGATTCTATTCTTGGTAAAAGTGATAGTTTGCGCTCACGTTGGAAAGATGTTTATGCAAGACTGACTGATTTCCCTTCTGATCCGGATGAAGGTTGGATGATTGGCAGGAATCGTCCGTATGATATGTCGCACAGGCATTATTCTCATTTATTGATGGCTTATCCGCTGTACCTTGTGAATCGAGATCAGCCGGGAGGCAAGGAGATGATCGTTAAGAGTGTAAGCCATTGGCAAAGTATAAAAGGCGCTCTTGAGGGATATTCTCGTACAGGGGCGGCATCTTTATATGCTTCTGTCGGGGAAGGGGACAAGGCTTTGGCTTATTTAGAAGAATTTATGCAAAAGTCTATGCAGCCGAATACTTGTTATCAGGAAGGAGGAAATCCGGTAATAGAGACTCCTCTTTCGGGTGCTCGGTCTTTATTGGATATGGCATTACAGAGCTGGGGCGGTAAAATTCGTATTTTTCCGGCAATTCCCGAAGTATGGGGTGACTTCGCGTTTGATAATTTACTGGCAGAAGGAGCATTCGAAGTGAGTGCCGTTCGTAAAAACGGGAAAGTCGCATGGGTTCGTATTCACAGTTTGGCGGGAGAACCGTGTTTGATAGAGTGTGATTTTTCGGGGAAACTGTATCAAAAAGGGAAACGGAGATATAAGATCGATCGAATTTCCGATACTATTTTTAGCTTGGACTTGAAAGTAGGGGAAGAGGTCGTTCTGTATAATGATCTGTCTTTTAAAGATTTTAAGATAGAGCCGGTTCCCGGTGTCGAGAATAGAAAACCTTTCGGTTTTTATAATTGATGGAGTGTGTTATCTAATTCAATTTAAAATATGATTATATGAAAAAAAATTTGTTGTTTATTTTACTGTTCATGGTGGCGGTAGCCGGAATGACGGTGTTCGAGGTGTCCGGAACGAATGCCGGGAAAAAGGAGAAAAGAACACCGGTGACTTTGGGTCCCAACCCTTTTGTAACCCATATATTTACGGCAGATCCTTCTGCCCATGTATGGAACGACGGGCGTTTGTATGTGTATCCTTCACATGATATAGATCCTCCTCGTGGGTGCGACTTGATGGATCGTTATCATGTATTTTCTACAGATGATATGGTAAATTGGACTGATCACGGGGAGATTTTGAATTCGAGTCAAGTGCCGTGGGGACGTCCTGAGGGAGGTTTTATGTGGGCTCCTGATTGTGCTTATAAAAACGGTACTTATTATTTTTATTTTCCACATCCGAGTGGTACGGATTGGAATAATACATGGAAAGTCGGAATTGCGACGAGCAAGTATCCGGCAAAAGATTTTAAAGTGCAAGGGTATATCGAGGGGCTCGGCGATGCTTTTGCCATGATCGACCCTTGTGTATTTGTGGATGATGATGGTCAGGCATATTTTTATTATGGCGGTGGCGGAAGATGTATTGGTGCTAAACTGAAAGATAATATGGTAGAATTAGCGGAAAAACCGCAGAGGATGGAAGGTCTTTCAGATTTTCACGAGGCTGCTTGGATACATAAGAGAAACGGAATTTATTATTTGTCTTATTCCGATAATGTTCCTCATCCCAATGGAAACAGGATGCATTATGCTACCAGTACGAGCCCTTTAGGACCGTGGACTTATCGCGGAGTGATTTTGGAAGCGACGGGTTCTGGTACGAGCCATGGATCTATTGTGGAATATAAAGGGGAATGGTATTTGTTTTATCATAATTGTTCTATTTCGGGAAAAGGAAATCTGCGTTCGATATGCGTAGATAAATTATATTATAATCCTGACGGAAGCATTCAGTTAGTAAAACAGACAAAGGGTGGTATTAAAAAATAGAATTTTTATATTGAGTTGAAAAGAGAGAGGGACTGTTCAAAAAAGAACAGCCCCTTTTTGTAATTTAATTAAATATCATTCAGTCGTATTTTTATTAGCAGGTTCTTGTACTGTTTGTGTAGTCGCTGTTGTTCCGGTTTCGGGTACTGTCGTATTTTCTTCCCAATGGAATGGCGCAAATTCGGTGTCTTTACTTTTCCATGACGGTTTACGGGCGGCATAGATAATAAACGGAGCTGCCACAACGACTATACAGCCTATGATAAGAACAGAGAACCATACAGTATTATTTCCTGTCGATATCTGACTGGGTGGAATGAAACTTAATACGAAAGCAAGTAACGATCCGCAGAATCCGAGTCCGGCAACAAACCAGATCAACCCGTTACCTTTACTTCCGATACGGAAAGGTCTGTCTGCTTTTTTCATGTTATACCGCAAATAAATGGCTGCAGCAAACATCATCAAATACATGATGAGGTAAAGCAGAACTGTGAGCTGGGAGAGAATCTGGTAGAAACTTTGAACAGAGGGCATTACAACGAAAAGTAAGCTTAAAAGAGTAACTGCGAGTCCTTGAAGATATAGAATATTTTTTTGTACGCCTATTTTGTTTGTTTTTTGGAAGAATGGAGGTAGATAACCGGCTCTTCCTACGGCAAATATACCTTTTGACGGACCTGCGACCCAAGTCAATACTCCGGCTAATACCCCGAATGCCAGTGCTACGGCAATGACCGGTGATAGCCATGACATGCGGATAAAGCTGAAATAATTATCAAATCCTTCCAGTAAGCTTTGGGTCAGGTTGATATCTTTTTGTGGAATGATGATTCCGAGAGAGAATGTTCCTAATATAAAAATGATAACCGTAATGGCTGAACCTATGAATACGGCTTTAGGATAATTTTTTGCAGGATTATTTATATCTTTTACATGTATCCCGCCCATTTCCATACCGGCATAAAACAAAAATATACTGGCTGCTAATACCAGATTGTCGAATTTTGAAAAGTCCGGAAGAAAGTCTCCGGAGAAATCCATTTGGGATTGTCCGCCCATTGCCAGATAGACAATGGCAAGTATAACTAATAAGGCTGCCGGGATAATAGTCCCTACCATACCGCCGATTTTAGCTACTTTACCAACCCAGTTTAATCCTTTCAGGGAAATAAAGGTTGCCAACCAATATATGATTAAAACTACGATCAACGTGTAAATTTTATTAGATGCCAATAACATGTCTTGAGAGTGATCCATTCCTATAAATGCGATAGAGACAGCTCCGAAGGTAAGTACAGTCGGATACCAGATCGTGCTTTCTATCCATTGTAACCAGATGGCGAGAAATCCGAATTTTTTACCGAACGCTTCCCCTACCCATCGGAATACTCCGCCTTGTTTATCCTGAAACATAGCTGCCAGTTCTGCGGCGACCAGTGCCGTCGGGATTAAAAATACGATTGCAGCGAACAGATAATAGAATGCCGAGCTTAATCCATATTCTGCTTCTGCCGGAAGTCCCCGTAGTGATACTACTGCCGTAACGTTCATGATCGCTAAAGTAAAGACTCCGAGTTTTACTGTTTTTCCAATATTTGCCATAATTTATGTATTAAAGAAATTATTTGTATATCTGCTTTTGGTATAACAAATTCTTGTACTGTTGGTTTAGAGCCTATCTAAATTTTCCGATAAAGAAATATTATCAGTTCTTTTTTGCATTTTTCCCCTTGTTTCACTTGTCAGATAGCCTTGTGCTATCTTCCTCGTAAAAACGACAAAACTTCTTCGAAAGAAACTCTCGAATCTGATCTGAGTAAAATTTAAACAGGCTCTAAGTCGGATAAAACCACTTTGGTTAAACAAACTTGCAGGAAGGGTTGTTTTTAGGGAAAACAATATTGAATATTATTATATTAAAAAATAAATATGAAATCCGCATTATCTGATTTTATTTATGAGAAGAAGGGAATATACGGTATTTTACATGTCGTTATCTTATTATTGTCTCTATTTTTGATTATAAGTATCTCTATTGATACGTTCAAGAATTTACCTTTTCTGACACAGGGCAGTTATTTGAAAATTCAGTTATGGATATGTACTTTTTTTATATTCGATTTTATCTTGGAATTTTTCCTTTCACATCGAAAGCTTCATTATTTACGCACTCATTTTGTATTTTTGATTATTTCGATTCCGTATATCAATATATTTGATTATTATCATGTCGCATTTTCTCCGGAAATCCGTTATTTTTTACGTTTTATACCTTTGATACGGGGAGGCTATGCGTTGGCAATAGTCGTAGGCTGGTTATCTTATAATAAAGCTTCTAGTTTGTTTACTTCATATCTGACGATGTTGTTGGCTACCGTATATTTTTCGAGTCTTATATTTTTCGTATTGGAACATAAAGTGAATCCTCTCGTTCCTAATTACGGTGAAGCCTTGTGGTGGGCTTTTATGGATGTAACGACGGTGGGCTCGAATATTTATGCCGTGACGATTACAGGGAAAGTGCTTTCGGTATTGTTGGCTGCGTTGGGAATGATGATGTTTCCTATATTTACGGTGTATGTAACGAGTTTGGTACAGAAAGCGAATTTGGATAAAAAAGAATATCTTCAACAAGCAAGTAATAATTCTGCCTCTGCAGGGACATCTACTCAGGCCCAAACGGAAACAAATCCGTAAACAGAAATTCCTGTTTACGGATTTGTTTCGGAATGTTTTTTACACCTATTCGACTATTGTAACTTGGTCTCCGCTGAATACCGATAGTTCTAATTTATTCATAATATGTTTAATTGCTAATTGGGCTTTTACCGAATTTCCGGCATTGTCGATGGGGGGTGCAAAGGCTGCGATTCCGAATAATCCGGGAAGTGTGCCCATTACACCGCCTCCGACTCCTGTTTTTGCAGGAATACCGGAAGTATAAAGCCAGTCGCCTGTATGTTCATAGAACCCTACGGTAGCGATGAGTGAAGTTATTTTTGGCGAGAGTCCTGTATCGAATATCTGTTTTCGGGTAATCGGATTCATTCCGTTATTGGCAATCGTAGCTCCGCATATTGATAATTGGGTTGCTGTGATTCCTAACGAACATTGCCGGGTGTAAAGGTCGAGAGACATTGTCGGATCGTCATAGATGCGGTTGTAATTTTTAAGTAGCCATGCTATAGACCGGTTGTTGAAATTTGTCTCTGATTCTGACTTATATAATTCGTCAATCAATTGAGGGGCACTTCCGCATAAATCGGTAATATTATCGACGATTGCTTTCCATTTTTTTTCGGGATCAGCTATAGGTTTTACCATACTGCATGCAGTGATTGCACCTGCGTTGACCAAAGGTGTGGAGGGATGATCGTTTTCCAATAAAATGGCGAATATCGAGTTAAATGGTAATCCGGTGGCATCTGCCCCGATTTTTTCGAGAAGTTGTTGAGCCCCGTATTGCCGGAGAACCAAAATAGCTGTGTGAACTTTAGATACTGATTCTATTCCGAATTTATATTCTGAATCTCCTAATTGAATTGTCTGTCCATTGAGCAGACATATACTGATCCCGAACAGATTTTTATTTATGTTGGCTAAATATGGGATATAATCGGCATTTTTTCCGTCAGTGTTTGTTTTATACAGGTCAAAAGCTTCTTCAGCTGCGTCTTTGATTTGGGAAATGGAAATTTTCTTTTGCATACCTTTTCTGGATTAAAAACGGGAGCTGTTTTTAGGATACGGGAATGTTATTGTCCCGTTTGAGAGCCTGTCTAAATTTTACCGATAATATTTTTTTGCCGGAAAATTTAGACAGGCTCTTTAGAACAACTCCCGAAAGTTTTTATATTTATTATTTCTTTTTTCGACCCGAACCTGTATGGGTGAATACAGACCCTTTGATCTCAATGTTTTTTTCTTGCGCAATGCGGGTCGGAGTCGGGTATTCGAGTTTTTCGAGTTCGGCAATTGCACTGTTAATGTCATTTAATAACATATCTGCCATATCTCGGCTAAATCCTTGACGTACGACAATACGCATTACGATGTAATTTTGAATGTTTTCGGGAAGGGTGTATGCCGGAACCATCCATCCGCCTTGTTTCAGTTTATCTTGTAAGTCATAGAGTGTCCATTTTGCTGTTTTTGCATATTCCGGTTTCATGTACCAGATGAACAGCGGATTGACTACTTCAGGACTATAATTAACAAACGGTTTCATTTGCCCGATTTGCTGATGCAAATATTTGGTAATTTCCATACCGTTTTGTTGAATAGCTTTGTATCCTTCGAATCCGAGTCGGATAAATTGATAATATTGACCTAATATTTGTGCTGCCGGACGAGAGAAGTTGAGGCCTACTTGAGTAATATTTGCTCCTAAATAGTTAACGCTGAAAGACATTTCTTCCGGTAAATATTTGGCATCTTTCCAGACAACCCAGCCGAGTCCCGGATATACCAATCCGAATTTATGTCCCGATGTACTAATTGATAATACCCATTTCAGCCGGAAATCCCATTTTAATTCAGGTTGTAGGAATGGCAGAATAAAACCTCCGCTGGCTGCATCTACATGAATAGGGATGTCGAATCCTGTTTTTGTATTGTATGCATCAAGGGCCTTGTCGAGGGCTTCGACGTCATCGTTCAATCCTGTCCAAGTAACTCCTTCGATAGGGACGATGCAAATCGTGTTTTCATCGCACATTTTCAGTGCAGCTTCGGGGTCTAATGTTGTTTTTTCGAGAGTCAATGGAACTTGTCTCATCTCGATTTGCCATAATTGTGCGAATTTTTCCCACACGACTTGAAATCCGGAGGAGATTACGAAATTAGGTTTGTCTGTCGGTTTGCCTTGAGCTTGTCTTTTTTTACGCCATCGTAGCCAAGCTGCCACTCCGCCTAACATGCACGCTTCGGAAGAACCGATAGCTAAAGCTCCGCTTTTCCATTTTGCTTGTTCTGGAGTGTTCCATAAATTAGCGATGATGTTGATACATTTTGCGTTCATTACGGCTATACGGGGATACTCCGTTTCGTCGATATAATTGATGTCGATAGCTTCATTCATCAATTTAGTGGCATAATCATCCATGTAAGTCGTTACGAATGTTGCCAGATTTAAACGGGGTTGCGTCTGCGCGAATGTTTCATCTTTTACCATCTGGTATGCGATCTGCGGTGTGGTAGGACCATCGGGAATTTTATCGACAGGGGAGGGTTGCAACATCTCGTTTGATCCGAAAATAGCGGTTTTAGCATCTCCGTTTCTGAAATTTAGATCTTTCATCATTAAATTGTTTTTATAGGGTTCAACATAAATTGCCGATATGATACTTATTCATATCATAGTCAGAACACTTATGATTGCGTAATGTTTCCCGGTTTTGAATATTGCTACACTATTTGGGGTTTATTAAAAAACAGGTTTCTGAGAACCTCCTTGAATTTTTCGATAAAAAATATCCTGTAAGATTTAAATAGGATATAAACGATTTTGTTTTGATGGAGTTAGGTATTAAACATTCGGAGTTTTTGTTTGTTTTTTTATTGTTGAATAAAAACTGAATATGGAAATAAAAACCGGAGAGGGAACTATACCTCTCGTTACCCTGATTGGCATCTGGTCTATTTCGGCCTTGAATGCATTACCCGGATTGGCAGTTTCTCCTATCTTGGGTCAACTGTCACAGATTTTTCCTCATGCTACGGAGTTAGATATCCAAATGCTGACTTCGTTACCCTCTTTATTAATAATTCCGTTTATCCTTCTTTCGGGAACATTGACCGAACGGGTGAATAACATACGGCTGTTGCAAATAGGATTAGGAATATTTGCAGCCAGTGGAGTGTTATATTTGCTTTCGAATCGAATGTGGCAGTTGATTGCAGTAAGTGCTTTGCTGGGAGCTGGATCGGGATTGATTGTACCGTTATCTACTGGATTCATTACTCGTTTTTTTAAAGGTTCTTACCGGGTAAAGCAGTTTGGATTGAGTTCGGCTATTACGAATATCACTTTAGTAATCGCAACAGTTGTAACCGGTTATTTAGCGGAAGTTAACTGGCATTTGCCTTTTATCGTGTATTTATTGCCTGTTATTTCGATATTTCTTTCGTCTTATTTAAAGGAAACTCCGGAGACGGCAAAAAAAATACCCGAAAATAATCGAACAACAGTTGTCGTTGCCGGAGAACAAACAGATACGGGCGGTTTTATAGATAGAAAAAGACTCGTACAGTTAATGGCTTTTTATGGACTTTGTACTTATTTGGTCATTATTGTTAGCTTTAATTTGCCGTTTTTGATGGAAGAGTATCATTTTTCAAGTGGTAATTCGGGCATAATGATCTCACTTTTCTTTTTGGCAATTATGACTCCGGGTTTATTCTTGAACCAAATTATCGGATGGTGGAAACAAAGAACGGAATTTTATAGTTTGTTATGTATCGCTGTCGGTTTGGGGCTTATTATACTTTCTCGGTCGGAATGGTGGATCGGATTAGGATGTCTTTTTGCCGGTTTCGGTTATGGAGTAATACAGCCTGTTGTATATGATAAGACGACAAGAACTGCATCTTCTCGAAAAGTGACTTTGGCATTGGCATTTGTAATGGCGATGAATTATTTGGCGATTTTGTTATGTCCTTTTATTATTGATTGGGCAGGTGCTATTTTTCGAGTACATACTCAGCAATTTGCATTTACTTTTAATTTGGTTGTAACTGTCTTGGCTGCCGGATGGGCATATTGGAAACGAAATTCGTTTGTGTTTAGCAGAAATACGGAAGAATAGAAATATCGGTTATTTTGCAATATAAATTTAGAATGAGTCGTGAAAAATAAAATTGCTGAAGCAAATATTTGTATGGTTATATCCAAAGGGTTTAGTGGATTGAATATGAATGCATTGAAGTATCTGCTTCCTTTCTGGATGACTCCTTTTACAGGAGTTACGTTACGTTGTGTATTTGCTGCCGTTGCATTCTGGATTATAAGTTTTTTTGTACCGTCGGAACATTCTACAGGAAAACAAAAAGTTCAGATTTTTTTATTGGGAGCCTTGGGTGTGTATGGATATATGTGTTTGTATTTGGTCGGGTTGAGTAAGACGACACCGGTATCGAGTTCTATTTTCTCGACTTTGCAGCCGGTGTGGGTATTCTTAATTGCTGTTTTATTTTATCGGGAGAAAGTAACGTGGATGAAAGTAGTGGGAATACTTATCGGTTTGGGCGGTGCTTTACTATGTATCTCTACGCAACAGAGCGATGATTTGGCATCAGATGCTTTGACAGGAAATCTTTTGTGTCTGGGTAGTTCTGTGATGTATGCCGTGTATCTGGTCATCAGTAATCGGATCTTGAAATCGGTAGGGATGTTTACCTTATTGAAATATGTATTTACAGGAGCTGCTTTTTCAAGCCTTATCATGGCTTGTTTTATAAAATTTGATGCGCTGGTTTTAATGCTTCCGATACATTGGTTTCCGCTTTGTGTTTTATTATTTGTTCTTATTTTTCCGACGGTAATCAGCTATTTGCTGATACCGATAGGATTGAAATATCTGAATACGACCATTGTTGCCATATACGGTTATTTAATTCTGATAGTAGCGACTATTGTTTCTTTATCTATCGGGCAAGATCGATTTAGTTGGACTCAACTTTCTGCTATGCTTTTGATTTGTATTGGAGTATATTTGGTGGAAATTGCCGAACGAAAGGCTACTGCTTCTGAGAAATGAAAAAAATTCTTTTCGGGGCTGAAGCATCTTTGAGAACAGCTTTTATAAAAATATTTGTGCAAAGTTTTAGAGAAATCTACAAGAATAATTTGTTTTCTTCTGGAGGGTGGAACACTAATAGCATTGTAGACCGAAAGAAAACGCAAAAATGACTGGATGGTATTTCTTGTTAGAAAATTTAGGCTGCCTATAAGTATTAGATAGAGAAAAATATTATCTTTATCGATGATAAATAAGATAATGATTTGTTGAAATATGGGCAGATATATATGGCTTATTGTTGTTATTGGGTTAGGTGCTATTGTGCCGGTTTGGGGACAAAATTTGAAATTCGACTCGGCCGGACATTTTAAAATTGTGCAGTTTACAGATGTCCATTATGTCCCGGATAATCCGAAATCGAAAACTGCCATTCAGCTGATCGAAAAGGTTTTGGATTTAGAAAATCCTGATTTGGTTGTATTGACTGGGGATATAGTAACTGGACGTCCTGCTCGGATAGGTTGGGACAGTGTGCTCGATCCGATATTACGGCGGAATATCCCATTTATCGTGACATTGGGGAATCATGATGATGAGCAGGACTTGTCTCGAGAGCAAGTGGCGGAGTTGGTCGTTTCATATCCTTTAAATTTAAATACAGTACGTGTAGATAACGTAACCGGATTTTTGAATGATGTGTTTCCCGTAATGGGTCATTTATCGGATAAACCTGCTTTATTGCTTTACGGACTGGATTCTAATAGTTATTCCTCCATTCAAGCCATAAAGGGGTATGCTTGGTTCACTCCCGATCAAATAGAATGTTATAATTTATGGAGTCGTTATTATACTGGACTGAATGGAGGAAAACCTATTCCAGCATTGGCATTCTTTCATATTCCTCTTCCTGAGTATCGTGTTGCTTATAATATTCGAGGAAACAGGCAATCCGGAAAACGTAGAGAAAAGGAATGCGCACCAGAACTAAATACGGGAATGTATGCAGCAATGCTGTTGAATGGCGATGTGATGGGGATGTTTACCGGACATGATCATGGAAATGATTATATAGCATTATATAACGGTATAGCTTTGGCTTATGGGCGTTTTTCAGGAGGAAAAACTACTTATACGAAAACTTCTAATGGTGCAAGAGTTATTGAGGTTCGGGAAGGTGTACGGGGATTTTCTTCTTATATCCGGTTATCGAATGGAAAGATTGTCGATTTGTATAATTATAAACAGAATTGATTTTAAAAGAAATATATATCCGGATTTTAATAATCTCTTTACGGCTTATTTTCATGTCTCTTTACGTCATGTAACTTTATCAGAACTGAAAAGTTCAGGCAGGCTCTTAGACAGTTTCTTATTTTGTTATGTTGATTTTTCTTGTGAATTTGTATTATTAATAATAACGAGCATATTTATTTAAGTAAAACATTAGCTTTATGAGAAAATTATTGTTATTATCACTTATTATTGTGAACAGTATTTTTGCTTCTTATGGTCAAATGGAGAAGAACGATACTATAAAAAGTAATCAGTTTCTATATTGTGAAATCGTTGGTGAAAGTAATTTGTTGCAAACAAAGGTAAGAGTTGCCGTTGACTTCGGACAAGAAATAAATTATTGGACTCAGTATAGAGATAAATTTCTTGTAGATGAAAATGGGAAGAGGATAAAGTTCAATTCTATGATCGATGCTTTGAATTATATGGCTAAATTGGGATGGAAGTTTGAACAAGCGTATGTCGTTTCTACACAGAATCAACTTGTTTATCATTATCTTTTAAGTAAAAAAGGAACTCTTTCTGATGTAAAGAATGGATTGACAGTCAAGAGTGATCTGGAAGATTAAAGGGGTAAATACTCTGATAAATGAACAATAACGGAAATTTTGTTACTTGGGTATTTTTTATTTCCCTTGTGGAAGATACCTAAATATCAGATACTCTCTCCCGTATTTCTCCCGGTATAAAATAATGACATAGGTATAATTTATTAATTATCAATAAATTATACCTATATGTGTCGGGGTGAGAAGATTTAACATCACTTCTTTATTTTTGCTAACTTGTTTATAATTAATAATTTATTTTCTTTCTTTAGGGGATATTTTATGCTTTTTACAGCCAAGGGCTCTGCCGGCTAAACATAAAAATAGTCACTCTCTATTTTTTTCTTTCTAACAGTATTTGGATTGTACGCTCTTTCTCTTTTAATAATTGTTTAAGGTGTTCTATCTCTCTTCGACATTCATTCAATGATATGTCTCCAACGACTTTATTTCCGTTCCCATTCACATTGTGACCGATATGCCAGTGTTCATCAATTTCGACTTCTCTGTCATAGAAATAATCCATTGGCACTTTAAAAAGATCAGCTATTCGTTCAAGTTTTCTTGATCCTATTTCTGCGCCTTTCAAAGTATTCTCTAATGTCTGTACCGAAATCTCGACTCTCTGGCAAATTTCCTTTTTTGAATACTTACTTGAGTCAATTAAAGCAGCAAGTTTATCCGCTCTAAACATGGTTTTCGTTATTTATAGTGTGTCTAAATAATAGTATTCTTTGAATTTTTATCAAAGAATAATTTGATATATTAAAATAAAACTTTATGTTTGTATTGTAAATCTAATAATAATAATTTAATATTTAACATGAATATGGAAAAAAAATTAAATTCAAAGCAAGACGGAAATGCTTTACGGCATTATTTACGGAGTCTGCCGGTATGTGAATCTTCTCAAATGGCAAAAAGGCTGGCTGATGAATGTAAAGTACCTATTTACACTTTCAATAATTGGAGGAGCGGGTTGGTCCGTATACCAGAGTTGGCTAAAGATAAGATAGAAGAAATAGCGGGTCGTAAAATATTTAATCAAGAATAATCATGAATACAATTGCAAAACATTTTGTCAGTTATGAAAATAACCGTAGAAAGCACAAGTAAAATGATTACTCTAAATGGAGTTCCGGCACGAATATGGGAAGGATTTACCGAATCAGGGATTAAATGTCATTGCTATATTACCCGGATTGCCATTGATAAAGATGAGTCACGATCCGAAGAGTTCGAGAAGGAATTGAGCGAACAAAAGACTCCATCGGCAGAAATAGAAGCTATACCTATTCGTATGATATTATAGTGTCCTGTTACAGTTTTCAGAGTTAAATTACTTTCGACATGAAAAAATATATTCATATCCCATCCAAACAAAAAATGCCTAAAATATCATATAGACATAGTCCGATCATGCAAGATACACCAAACCGATTTGAACTTAAAGATTTGTTTAAAACGGGAAAAGTTGATGTATCGAAATTAGCCTTTTGCGTTAATGTTTGCTATAATCTTGCCGATTTGATGGAAACCCTTGTTCTTGAGGCCGAATCAGAACTAAAAAAAGTAGGTTCGGATCTTGAATTGGAAATGCGCCATCCGATCGATCGTATGAAGATACACACCCGAGAGATGGTCAGGTTTGTTGATACCAGAACTTCCGAAAGATTTGCCGAGAGTTATGGTGAGACTTCAGATAAGCTTAAAGAGTTAATTATTGACTTTTATAAAAAACTACTTTAGAATGAGTGTTTTTGTAGATAAAGATCAAAGTGGACGAATCTCGCTTATGGAAATGTCTTATGGGGAAGCTGAAGTGTTATTACAGGCTTTGCGTTTCTATTTTGAAAGTAGATGGTTGCACACCAAATCTCCGGAAGAGCGGGAGATAAAGAGACTTATAAAAAATATAGAGGACATATTGCCCTCTATATTTTAAACCAAAAACTTTGTTTATGGAAACAAATGTCGGTGACAAAGATAAAAAAATTAACTGACCGATAACAAATAAGAATCAAATTATGAAAACCAAAACAATTGCAAAAGTAAATAACGTGGACATTGTATCTACAAATGACGAACAGATGGTAGCGATCAAACCTATATGCGAAGCGTTGGGAATTGACTACAAGGTGCAATGGCAAAAAATTAAAGATGATGAAGACCTCTCAGCAACTATGGTCCTTAACACCACAGTTGCAGCCGATGGAAAAGAACGGGAAATGTGCTGTTTGCCTGTCCGCTATATCTTCGGATGGTTATTCACTATCAATCCTGCAAATGTAAAGCCTGAAGCAAAAGAGGCTGTCCGTAATTACCGGAAGATGTGTTATGATGTACTATATGAACACTTTTTCGGCTCACAACAAAAACAGCTTGAGCAAAACCAGATTGAAATAAACCTGTTAGAGAATATCGCCAAGCTCGACCAGCAAAAAGCGGCTATCAATTGTGAACTGTCCGAGATGAAAAGAAAGTTAAACCAACTCCGAGAGGAACGGTTGAAAAATGAACCTTCACTTTTCTAATATTTAAAATTTCCCGCCATAATGATACAAGTTTCTGATTTTATTGCTATGTTTGTAGCGTCTAACAATTATATATCGAGAAATGCAGCGAGACGGCTTGCATTTATTCATGCAGGCATTTTTTATGTCCGCAGATTTTATTGTATAACCTCATATAGGTGTTCGAATACCCCCGTGTATCCGCTTAATGGCGATACAGCATTTCTCGGTGAAAGTGTTAGACAACGGGACAGGTTCGGATACCTTTTGTTTTATACATTATGTTACAATTCACCGGTAATTCCAATGCAGAATTGTCTATCTGTAACGGAACGTTGGTCCACGAAACGGGCATCCGCTTCTTTATCCTCTCTTTGGACAGCAACACCCTACGTTACTACACCCCATTTGGCAAACGCCGTCGCAAGTTATCCGATTCAGCAACTATGCGCCAGGCTCTCTGCAATGCGATGCTTTCTGAATATCCCGGCATCCGTCGAATCAAAATCAAGGATTGCGGCATCCGTTTCTATGCCCGAGTATGGATGCATTCCGGTCGTGTCATACACCACAAGGCATATTCGTTGCGAAACCTTGCCGGAATACTTTGTGAAAAGGTTGAAAATCAAGAAATCATTCTTTCATAAACTGAAAGCAGAAAACGAAAAGCCACTCAAGCACCATGTATATAAGCGAAGATGATAAGAAAAAAATTTTAGACCGTACTTCTGATAAACTGGCCGAAGTGATCGGTCAGTTTACCACTTTGAGTAAGCACGGTACGGGTCAAGACCTTTTCGGGACTTGTCCCATTTGCGGGTCGGACAAGTTCGGGATTAATGAAAACAAACGGGTATTCCGTTGCCACAAATGCCAGCAAATCTCCGGAAAAACACCTATCGATTACCTGATGAAAGGGAAGAATTATTCGTTCCCCGATGCCCTGAAATGGCTGGCCGATTACTTTAATATCCTGCTTTCCGAACCACCTAAAAGAGAACCAAAGAAAAAGCTGAAGGACAAAATCTCCAGAGGGAAAAAGAAAGACGGATCGGCTCGGCAAAGCTACTGTGCCCGGATGCTTCAGGAGTCAGGACTGACGTTTGAGGATGTTACGGCCAAAGTATTTCATCAAGACAAGAATAAGACCGTTGCTCTGTCTCCGACCTTCTTTACCGGTACGGTCGACAGTCATGGTAATATCGACCGCACCGGAGATGATGCTGTCATTGCCTATTATGACCTGGAGGGGCTACCCATTACCTACGAACAGAAAGATGCCAAAGGCCGGTTAACGGGAAAGACTAAAGAATATTTCCGCATCCGTTGGCAATTTCCCGACGAGCATCTGGATAAAGAGGGCAAGCCGTTTAAATATAAATCCCCATACGGAGCGGCGACATACGTTTATATTCCTGAACGTATCCGGGAGAGATATCGTAAAGCCGAGCCCATTCCCCGGTTGTTTATCCAAGAAGGAGAGAAAAAAGCCGAAAAAGCCTGCAAACACGGTATTATGAGCGTCGCCATTTCGGGTATCGGCAATATTGCCACCAACAAACGTCTGCCGGAAGATATTATCAGAATCATATCCGTCTGTAAGGTGCAGGAAGTAGTTTTCCTTTTAGACAGCGATTGGCAGGATATCTCGGCCAACATCAAAATAAATGACCGGGTCGACAAACGTCCACGAAATTTCTTTTACGCCGTCAAGAACTTCCGGGAGTATTTCCGTTCACTGAAAAACCGGGAACTTTACGTCGAAATTTATTTCGGCCATGTCCGGAAGAATCCGGCACAGGACAAAGGTATCGATGACCTTTTGGCCAACACTTTGTCGGGTAAGGAAAACGAACTGCTCGAAGACATCGATTACTGCATGAATGAGAAAGACTTGGCCGGTAAATATGTACAGTTTCATAAGATAACAACCTGCACCGACTACAAGCTGGAGGAACTCTGGTGTCTGCATTCACCGAACGAGTTCGCCAGGCTTCATAAAGATATTCTTAAAGACCTGCCCGAGTTCCTGATCGGGCGTAACCGGTGGCGATTCAACGATAAAGGGGAGTTGGAAAGCGCACAACCCATCGAAAGCGATGAGAAGTATTGGGACGAAATCGAAAAACGGGACAGGGACGGCAATACCCGCATCACATACGAATTTAAATATAAGCGTTCCCGTATCTTTCTCCACAATCGGGGATTCGGACGGTATCAACGGTTGGATAATACCTTTGACTGGATACATCTCGACCCGCCTACCGTTACCACCGTACAGCCTTGGGAGATACGCGATTATCTGGAAGAGTTTACCGAAATGAATGCTCCGGAAGATGTCCTGGAAATGATCATCAAGGGCGGACCTCAATACCTCGGCCCGGACAAACTTTCCGGATTGCCCTTTATCGTCCCGAATTTCACTAAACCCGAACGGGATAAGCAGATGTTCTATTTTTCCAACATTTGTTGGGAAATTGTTCAGGATGGCGTCAAAGAGCTGCATTACTCCAACATATCGAACCATATCTGGAAAGACGAGCGCAACGAGTCGTCCGTAACGCTGCTCAAGTCCCCTCTTATACAGGTCTCGCAAGACGCGGAGGGCAAATGGTCTTATATCATTTCTCCGGAAGGGCAACGGTGCAACTTTTTGCAATTTCTGGTCAATACCTCCAATTTTACCTGGCGCAAAAAGAGGATGATCGATGAAGGGAACTGCAATATAACGCTGGACACGGACGAAGAGTATGAGAATATCGTCCATTTGGTCTCTAAACTTTGTGCTATCGGTTACATGCTGATGGACTGTAAGGATAAAGCCAATGCCCGGGCGGTAGTGGCGATGGACGGTAAACAGAGCGAAGTCGGGGCCAGTAACGGACGTTCAGGGAAATCCTTGGTAGGAGAGGCGTTCAAGCATGTCCGCAAATCGGTGGTGATCAATGGAAAGAACTCAGAGTTGGCGAAAGACAATTTCCTTTGGGACGAAGTGACGGAAAAGACGAAGGTCGTCTTTATCGATGACGTACGGACAGGATTCGATTTGGAATTTCTTTTTGCCAACATCACCGGAGACTGGACAGTAAACTATAAAGGTGGACGCCGTTGCACTTTTCCTTTCTCGCAATCGCCCAAGATATACATCACCACCAACCACGCCCTCAAGGGCGACGGCTCTTCTTTTCGTGCCCGTCAATGGATTATCGCCTTTTCAGATTATTACAACGATAACTTCTCACCTCTCGATGACTTCGGTCAGCTTTTCTTTGACGAGTGGGATTTCGAGCAGTGGAATCTCTTCTGGAACTTGCTTGCTACATGCGTACAATTGTATCTGAAACACGGATATGTCGCCTCTCCGGGTGAACGCATTGAGATCCGCAAGCTCCGGCAGGAGATGACCGAGGAATTCCTGTCATGGGCGGAAGAGTATTTTTCCGATCCGGCGAAGCGGAACGTCCAGCTCGTCCGCAAGGAACTGTACGACGCTTTTCTGACCTATGTCCCGGAGCAGCGCAAATATTGCTCTCCTACCGCTTTCAAACGCCGTATCATCAAGTATTGTGAATATAAAAGTTACCTGTTCAACCCGCAGAAGTATGACCGCATCACCGGACTGCCGATCTATCTCGATAAGGACGGCAATCCGGTAATCGATGACAAATCTTCCGGAGTCGAATATTTCACCATCGGGGACGATAATTTTGTGTCTGATGCTGCAACAAACAATGAGTTAACCGATTTTATAGAAGGTAACGAAGAATTATTATAAAAATGGAGCCTGATAATCGTATATATCGCCTTACTGACAAAAAGGAAATAGATGCTTTTGTGGAACAATATGGCTCGAAATTTCTTCAATTTAAAGCAGATGTATATACGAGACTTAAGGGACTACCTTCCGGTACATTTTTTAAACCCGTATGGATTGATATTTTTACCTTGGTAAAAAAAGAACATTTGTTATCAGCATTTATTAAATGTGCGTGTTTATTCATGCTTGAGAATAATACTATTAAAGAGTTTTGGGAGTTTGATGATTATTATCTGCATATAAGACATATCAAGGAAGATCCGGAAAAAGAAATAAATTACAGTGCAATACAAAGATGGTATGGAAAAAAGTAATAAAATCATGGTAGTAATAAGCCCTGACCCGGTTGTCCGCGACCGTATGTTGAAGCGGCTGATAGTCCGTCTCGGCTTTGCCATCACTCCGACCGATGCCGGCAAGCTCATAAAGCAGTCGGTGCACGATACCGACCTGTCGAACGCTTATTTCGTCATCGCCGACTTGTACAACTTCAGAGCAAGCCCTATTACCACACAGCGACTGTATGAACTCGCAGCCCGTGGCATTGCCGTTGTCGTCGGAGTTAAAAAGTTACCGCCGGAATTCGAGTTTATTTGTACCGCATTTTATCCGGAATAAAGTAGTATTCATTAAGTACGCTATTTAAAAGAGATTTTTCTTTTTGAAAGATCTCTTTTTTTGCATTTCCCCTCGCACCCCTTAACCTATAAACAGTCGCTTTCGGACAACAGTGCAACGCAAAAAACGGGTGACATACAATATATATTCTTTATTCTTATATTTTTACTTTTTGAAAAGTACCCCTTCAAAAAATGAGAAAAAAAATCGTGCTTTCGTGCGGAACGAAAAATATTCTCAATAAATATTTGATAATTAAAATATTATGCAAGCACGATTTTAGCACAGAATTAGCACGAATTGCACAAAACAAATCGTGCACGATTTTTTGTGCTCCGCACGAAATCTAAAAACGGTTTTGTGCTAAAATCGTGCTGATGTAATCGTTTGATTTTTAGTTATTTGTATTCTTGAATTGTACCGAAAAAGATTTTGCACGATTTTTTTCCTATGTTTTCCCAAGGGGTAGTTTGGGACACATTTTCTCTTTTTAGCTGTCGATATTTGTCTTTTTGGATAATGTTTTGTATCTTTATATTTGATATTCAGTAATTTAACTATGATAAAAACCAGAATAGAAATTACACCTTATTTGGCCGAGTACCTTACTTGCAAGTTTTATGATTCCGAATCCGATGCCGTTCGAATTCCGGACACGAAAGATCTGTACCATACCATTTGGGATTTAATGTCGAAGCGACCGGATAATGCGGTCGATACCGGAAACCTGACGTTAGTGCTTCCAGACAGGCGGACGGGCAAAGATCCTGAATACTATAATTATTTGGGAGAACGGTCGGCACGTATTATCGACAAGCGGGTCAGGGTGATGTTCTATGCCGAGTTGCATGATTGTTTGGATGAGAACAAGCATCGGTACAATATCGAGTATATCGATACGGTACATCATTTTATGTGCAAATACAATATCACATCTATCAGTGAAGACGGCTTGCTGAAAAATTACTACCGCTGGAGAGACAATGAGCGGAAGAAGAAAGCCAAGCGAGATTATAAAAAGAGGTTAAATACACCTTGATTTATCTCCGACATAACGTATTATTTTGTCCGTTTTTTGCGGAAAAATAAACGGAATTTTAACGTAAAATAGAGAAGTGTTTAATTTACAATATATTACAATGAATGAAATTTGCAACATTTTACGAATTTATAAACTGTCTCAACTCAAGGCTGTGACAGAATCGGAGGTTATTCCCAAATCCGGAGAAAAACCGTTGACTGTTTATCCCGACCATTTAGATCTGGAACTGTCTCCGGATCAACAAGACGGCGGATTATTATATAAGATCGAGCAAACCATACCGGTTTCCAAGTTGCCGGAAGATGAAGCCGTGCTTTTCCCTATACCGACTCCCTCGATTATAGAGGGTGAGAATACGACCGGGGAAAAGGTCATTATCGGGACACCCGAATGCCCGGCATCGGTATATATCATTCCGCACCTTCAAAAAGACCAGCTTTCGGTTACCTGTTTGATGCAAAAATCCCCTTTTTAAAAGCCTTCTTGCCTTATTATAGTCCTTTAGAACCCTTGCTTATTACACGATATTCGTGGTAAATATACAAGGGATGAACGAAAATTCTTTATTACAGCTTCTTCTTTCACCTGCGCATAAACTCCTCTGTACCCAAGAAGAGTTTGTCGCCGCCATAATTTCATGTTTTCCCGTAGCTGCCCAAAAAAGTTTTGCAGACATTGTTTCCACTATCTCCAAAGGCTTTTACTCAGAACCTCTCACATACCGGGATTCTGTAAAGAAAGAACTGCAAGCGGTTTCCCGACAAAGCGAGATCTCCGTGACCGATGATTTCGGTTCGGATACTCTCGACCCGGATTCTTTGGCCTATCATCGCATCAAAGGGATGATACTTTCCGATGCCCGTTATGGTTTCTCGACAAAACAATTTGCCGAAGATCTTCTGACGGCCGATGCCAATCCTCATATTTCCTGCCATTTTCTGCATATCACCTCGGGAGGCGGTGAAGCGTGGTATCTCGATCGTGTGTCCGAGATACTGCGCACTCTCGATAAGCCGGTCTATACACTGATCGAAAAAGTGTGTGCTTCGGCAGCTTATTATATCGGTTGCCACGGGGTGCAAGTAAAGGCAGTTACGCAAAATGACACTATCGGCAGTATAGGAACAATGGTATCGTTTTACGATATCCGCCCATATCTCGAATCTCTCGGACTGAAATACATTGAAGAATACGCCTCTAAGTCGAGACTGAAAAATAAAAAATTCAATGATTTGGTTGCAGGAAAACCAGAACAGTATATAAAAGAAGAGTTAGATCCGCTTCAAGTGCAGTTCGAGGCAGAAGTGCGCCGCTCCCGGTCTGCGTTGGCAGCATTAGACCCGGAACATCCTGTCTTTCTGGGAGAGTCTTTCGATGCTGTTCATTCCGTAGAAAACGGGCTGATCGATGGTATCGTTACTGTGCCTGAGGCCATGAATGAAGCCTACGGACTCGGGGGAGAGTGGAGCAGGAAAAATAAAATGAGACATCAAGCCTATTCATTCATTTAATACTTCACAAAATGTTTAAAAAGCAATTTCAACAGATTATCAACTCGCTGGGATTAATGCAAAAAGCAAAAGACCGGCAACTTACCAAAGAAGATTGGGAGAGCATATCCGATTCGTATAAAGAGACCTATGGTGTCGATTTTTACGAAGACATGCAGCAGGCGAAAGAGAAAGCCGGTGAAGCCGACCGACTTTCCAAAGAGCATGCTCAGGCTCTTGAGATCCTGAATGCCATGGAGGAGAACACCGGTTCGGACAAGGAATCCGGTGATTTGCTGGAAAAAATGAACAAGTTTGCTGCCGGCATGCAGAAAATATCCAAAGAAAATGCAGATTTGAAAGCCGCACTGGATGCCATGGCGTCTGCCGCAGCTCCTGACGTTCCCGTGGCTACTGTACAAAAAAGGCTGTCTGTTTTTGGTCCAGGAAGCACCGAAAAGCATCTGTTCGGTATCGAAAACCCTCTGTTCGACATGTCCAAACGCTGGAATAAAATATCTGTCAATCCGGCTTTTGCCCTGACCTCAGACCCGGATGAAGATACCGACGGCCCAGCATTCCAGTCTGAGGTGCGTAATTTCGGTAAATCGATGGCTGCCCGATATCGGTATCTTAAAGAAAATAAGCTGCTCGACCCTAAGAAACTGAACGAAGGTTTCGGTTTCGATACGGCCGATCTCTCCAATGCCGGACTCGGCGACCAGTATGTCGTACTCCGTCAGGATGCCCTTATCGCACGTATTCTGACACTTGAGACCGTTTATCATATTTTCCCCCGCCGTTCGGGTATTCAGGACAGGGAACTGATGACGAACGCTTTCTTCAGCAAATTCTCTCAGGCATATCAGCCGGGCAAGGTGTGGAAAGGAGACGTCAAGCTCCAGCCGGAAATGGCGCATGTAGATGATGCGATGTTCAAAACACTGTTCGGGCCGATGAAAGAAATCGAACGTCAATATATCGGTTATCTGAACACCGATGGCTCCGATCCGATCAAATGGAGCATGATCGAATGGCAGCTTCTGAATATTTACACGGCTTTGGTCAATGAACAAAACGAGCGTCGGATTTTGGGCATTTATGTCAAACCCGAAGAAGGTAAGCCCGGCCATCATCTGAACGGATCTACCGGTTACGTATATACGCTTGTCCGTTATATCCATGAAAATAAACTATTGCCTCACTCCGATGACGCATATAACGCCTATACCAAGACGACCATGCTGGATGCTGTGCAGGAATTTGTCAGCGATGTGCGGGAGACGGTCGATAAAGGGCTGGATATCGAGAAGTTTGAGATACTTTTGAATAAAAACCATCGTTCATGGTGGCGTAAATGTATTCGTGCGCAACACGGTAAGGAGATGGATTTCAAGGGTGTCGATGGTCTTACCGATATTATTCCCGATACAACGATCAATATCCGCTGGGTTCCCAATATGGGACAGTTGAAGCTGATCTGTCTTCAGGAATCCGGAAACCAGCAATGTCTTGAGTTCGCTCCGGGTGAGATGTTATCGGTGAAGATAAAAGAAGATATGGAACAGGTAGTTTGCTGGTCGACCTGGAAAGAGGGTTTTTCCGCTTCTTACGTCGGACAGGCTTTCGATACTCCGACCAAACTGGTCGAGAACAACTATAAGCTGCAGCGGGTATTCATCAACAAACCGTGCGTCACCTTAGCCGACAAAGCTACATCGGCTGCGGCTAAAGACGGATTCTGGTTCGTTACTCCAGATAATACGGCGGCAACCGCATTGACCGATATTGCCGGTGCGGAAGAAGGAACGGCCTATATCATCGAATGTGGCGGGACAGAAAATGCAACGACAATCGCCAAATCCGGGAAGTTCGATTCTATCACGGCGGCATGGACTCCTACCCAATCGGGAGATTATATCATGGTTACGCTCAACAGTTCCGATAAATTCGTCGAACTCGAACGACAGGTTGGAGGCGTCCGTACCATCAATAAAAGCCTGCAACCCAATATTCCGGGAGCACGATAATGTATGATTCAACAGAAGCGGGATTTATTTCCCGCTCCTTTTAATATTCACATTTTTAATTTTATGTTATGAAGACAAGACAATTGATTTATTCAAAAAAGAAAGCCGAACATGCCAGATTATCTATTCTGACAAAGTTTTTCTGTTCGATTATGGCATTGATCGCCATTGCAGCGGTAGCCTCCGTATTTTTAGAACCTGAAAGTGCTCAAGCTTCGGTCGGTATATTGACCGGAACATCTTTTGCCTCGATGGCCGTCATCGGAAATATTAAGGATGTTCCCGATATCGATGTCTCCGGATCTGCCATTGCTTATAAAGTTTATTTGGTCGAGTTATCCCAATTAGACGAGAACGCTCAGTTCCCGAAAGCCAACGCATCCCGTGAGGTGACCACCATTCCGTTAGCAGATGGTGAATATATGCACTATTTTGAAGCGCATGATATTCCCACATTCGGCAGTACCGGTGAAAAAGGTGATCTGACGATCGATCCGACCAACACGTTCACCATGATTATGGGAGGAAACCACGACCAGCTGCTCAATTTTATCGAGCAACATGTCGGAGGCAAGTTTATCATTATCTTCCAGGAATGCGAATCGCCCAACAAATATATTATCGGAAATCCGTGCAAGCCGATGATCCTTAAATCCTATGAACTGAAAAACGATAAAGACAGCCGTTCGGTTACTTTTACCTTTGAAAACAAAACCATCCAGCAGCCTAAAAAGTATGTAGGAGATATCGTTACCAAGGCTCCGGCAACACATACCCAAGGGGCAACCGCATTAGCCGTTCAAGCAGGAGTCAATACTTATAAGATTCCGGGAGGCAGTTCTGCTACATACGCCATTGCGACCGTATCGGGCATAACAGCGTCCGATAAAGGCCGAGTGATCACTCTTGAAGGAACAGGCACGGAGAATGCCGCGACGATTGCCGACAATACCACCTTCATTTTGGAAGACGGTGCGACATGGACGGCTAACACCGGCTCTCGGATCTCTTTCCGGATATTGGATGCGACCACTTTGGTAGAGGTGCAGGGGACAAGAGTACAAACCGCTTAATGTTCGGCTTATGTACAGCTTTAAAGAAAAGAGCAGAATACTTAAAGAGTTACTGAACCCGGCATTCGGAGAATCGGATCTCTCTCTGCTTCGTCGCTTGTCTCCGGAAGATTCGTTGATCGCTACGGCACAGGTTTCTCCATCCCGGAATGCAGAAGCCGTCTTGTTTAGGTTATTGGACTTGACGACACGGGAAGAGATCAGGCTGAACCGCCGGAATCTCGAGCAAAATTCCACTAAAGCGGAGAACGGCGGTGACTCTGTTGTCGAAGTAACGGAAACATCCGGAGAGCAACGGACATTCCCGAAAACCGGAGAAAAAAAAAGCTCCAGAAAGAGCAAGAGTACCCGAATATCCGGTGGAAAAGGCTCTGTGAAGACAAAAACGTCCAAATAGCGACACTCATTTATAACGACCGGGTAAATACTTACCGGGAAATGGCGGTTCTGGACACTGAACTCGAAAATAATCCTACCGATGCCAAGGTGGCGAGAATGGCCGAGCTCAGAATCCGGAACCTCCTTTGTTTTTCCGAACTGCAATCTTTCAATGATACCGGACAGTGGAGAAACAGACACCCGTTTGTCGTGCATCGGTCAGAAAGATGTAAGCTTGAGGAACTCAAGCGGCGAGATCCGGAAGGCTTTCTCCGGAAATATGCCAATTGCAGTTATAATATCAAGCGATACAACTCATTTTTGAAAAAAGACGACCGGAGTGACCGGCGGGAATCGGACAAAAAAAATCTTATTCGGTATCAGGAGTTGGAGACTATTTTTAAAGATATAATCAGTAATGAAACAGACGATAATCGTTCATAATCTGGGAGAGCTTCCTACAGCTCCGCTCGATGACTTTAACGAGCTTCAGGAGGATTTTAAATTGCCGGATTCGGAAAAACTGGCCAAACTGCAGATGCTTATCCTCACGCGAGGTTTCAAGTACGCTTTCAAAGCGTGGAAAGATCCGGACGGAAAATTGTGGATCATTGATGCCCATCAGCGGAAAAAAGCGTTGACGGCTCTTCGGAAAGCCGGTTTTGAGATACCGGAAATTCCGTATGAGCCTATTTATGCCGAAACGAAAAAAGAGGCGGTAGAGGAGATTGCAGCTTATAATTCCGAATTCGGCCGGAAAAATCCGGATACGCTTCTTTTTAAGAAATACGAGATCGATACGGATACGATGGAGAGGTTCGATCTCGGTTTCCGGCCGGTAACTGTTGAATTGGGAGTAAAGAAAGAAAGTATTTTTGATGTAAATTCAACGGAAATACAAGAAGATGAGACCGAATTGAATATGCCGTCCGAAGATTCCGGTTACATTTCCAAACCCGGTGATATCTGGTTATTGGGAGAGCACCGGCTGATGTGCGGTGATTGTCGGGAATCGAAGGCGGTAGAGGTTTTGATGAATGGTCGTAAGGCGGATATGTGCCTGACAGACCCTCCTTATAACGTGTCGTATGAGGGTAAGACGGAAGACGAACTGACGATCGATAACGACAGCATGGAGAATGACTTGTTCAGGGTATTCCTCCGACAGGTGTTCACGAATATGTTTGCTGTGTTGAAAGACGGAGCTCCGGCATATATTTTTCATGCCGACAGTGAAGGAGAGAATTTCCGTGCCGCTTTTCGGGAAGCCGGGTTCAAGTTCGCCCAGTGTTGTATCTGGGTGAAGAACAGTATCGTGATGGGCAGGCAAGATTACCAGTGGAAGCATGAGCCTTGTCTGTATGGCTGGAAACCGGGTGCTGCTCATACTTGGTGCGGTGACCGCAGACAGTCTACCGTCTGGAACTTCGACAGGCCGCAGAAAAGCGCCTTGCATCCGACAATGAAACCCGTTGCTCTCATGGCTTATCCGATCCGGAACAGTTCAGCTTCCGGAGCTCTGGTGATCGATTTCTTTTCCGGGTCAGGTTCTACCTTGATGGCGTGCCAGCAGATCGACCGGGTCTGCTATGCGATGGAGATCGATCCCCGTTATGCCGATGCGACCGTTTCCCGTTATCGGATGATGTATAAAAACAGTCCGGTGCGCTTGATCCGGGACGGTATCACTCTTTCTGTCGATGATACTTATATACTTCTGAACCGGTAAAACATGGATTATGCGACTCAAATACGGACATTCGGCGCATTGGGCTATTCACCCGAACGCATTGCCAATATACTGGGCCTGAAAGGGACGGAGCGGGAAGAGGTCATCTCCCGGATACGTACCTTCGGAGATCCCTATAATTCGGCTTATCTGTATGGGAATGCGGTAGGAGAGTATAATATCGACGCAGAGTTGGCGAAACAGGCCGAACAGGGAGACATCGACTCGATCGAATCGCTCGAGACCCGGAAAAAAGAACGCACCCATCTGGATTTGAAAAGAAAGTTATTCGGTATATGAAATATTTGGAGATCATAGAAAAACTGCATCCTGACATTATACACCATTTCCTGAGCACGGGCGAATGTCAGGGTATTCCTGTCGAAGTGCAGCGTTTTCTCAAGCAGATGCAATGGGCGGCCGAGATATATGAGTATGAACGGAACATTACACGGGCTGCCGGTATGCTGCGCAGCCGCATCAAGGCGCAGCAGGGGCTCGATGTGGATGTGCGCACCTGTAAGAGCCGTATTTATTCGGCGATCAACTATTTCTCCATAGATAATAATGTCTCTGTAAAGGTCTGGGAAAATGATTTTGCCGATAAGTATGAAGACTTGGCACTGCTTGCCATCGATGCCGGAGAGTACAAGACCGCCAAGGCCTGCAAAGATGCCGCTTTGGAATGCCGTCGTCGGGCGTGCGAGGCTGCGGAAAAAGACAGTGCGTGGGCTCCGGTATTCATCATTTCTCCCGAAATCACGCCCGAAGAGCTGGGTTTCTCGAAACGGAGTCTCAAGGAGATCGCCCGGAAGTCGAACGAGGGTTTTTATATCAATTTGATAGAGTCCTTGCCCATCGAGAACGATGAGAAAAAGCGGTTATTGTCTGATGCGAATATTCAAGAAGCGGAATTTACGGAGGAACTGAACGATGAATGATGAAGAAAACAACGGATTCGACCTTGAGTCGTATTATATGAATCTGGTGCAGATACAGGCAAACCTGATCGATGCGAATGTCTTGTTTGCGGAATGGGCACGTGCTACCGGAAAGACGGAGGGAATCACTACGCCCCGCATTATTCGGGTGGCGAGCGATATGCCGGGAGAATTAGGTTTTCTTGTACATTCTACTTATACAGCCCTGTTTACCAATGTGTGGCCTAATATACAGGCATCTTTCAGCCGTCCGATACGAGGGGGGCAGCGGCCTATGCTGGAATACGGCGTCGATTATGTGGTAGGCGAGACGAAGATCCCGTCTCATTTCAGAAGACCTCGCTACCCGATCGCTTATCCCAAGCATTCGATTCTTTTCAGGAACGGTTTTCACTTGCAGTTGGTATCGTCCGATCAGCCCGATTCCGTTGCCGGGCGTTCCGGAGTACATGCCTTTATCGAGGAGATGAAACACAATAAGGGAGAGAAACTGAAAACCCGTCTGTTTCCTTCCTTGCGGGGTTCTAATGCCACCATTCGCCGGAGCTCTTATTACCAAGGTATCACCGGTGTGTCGGATACCGCCCGTGTAGATCTCGGAGAGGATAACTGGTTCGAGGATTATGAGAAAAACATGAACCGGAATCTTGTCGAGGAAATAGCGACGGCAGCTTTGCACGTTAACCGGTATCTGTTCGAGCTGTACCATACCGAACGGCTGCTCCGGCAGGAAAAGAATCCCGTCGCGCTCGAGAAACTCCGGTTGATGCAGGAGAAGCAAAAACGTATGTTGGCTCTTTGGCAGCCCCGTCTGGCCGATATGCGGCGGAACGCCACCTATTATATTCGTGCCAGTTCGTTCGCCAATAAGGAGATATTGGGAGCGAAGTTTTTCAAGACACAATATGAGTCGCTCGACATCGACGAGTTTCTGACAGCGATTTGCGCCATTCGCAAAAAAGCGGTCGTGAACCGTTTTTTTGCCACATACGCTCCGAGAAAACACCAGTATTCCGGAGACCAGAGCTACAAATACGCCTCTATCCTGAAACTCGATCTGAAGGAACATTTCCGGTTGACGGCTTTCTATCTCAAGCAATATAATCCGGACGATGAAATACTGCTCGGCTATGATCCCGGCCACTTCTCCAGCCTTGTCGTGGCTCAGGAGAAGAAAAACGGTTCTGAACTCCGGGTGATAAAAGAATTTACCTGTTATTTCCCTTACCAGCAGCCCGAACTGGCTCAATCGTTTTACGAATTTTTCGGCAGTGACGCCCGTAATAAGCATATCAAACTCTACTATGACCGGGCGGGGAACAAACGGCGGGAAGAACTGGAACAGATAACGACCGATGCCCGGATATTGAAACGGGAGCTGGAGTCTTTCGGTTTCAACGTCGAGCTGATGAACGAGGGACAGCGCACCATTTACTACTGGCAGCAATTCAAACTGTTATGGTTAGTATTCGGAGAGCAGACAAACGCTTTCCCTCATGTGCGTATCTGCGAGAATGAATGCAAGAATCTCTGTTCGGCGATTATGCTTTCTCCCCTGAAAAAGACAGAGGGACGCATCGAGCTGGACAAGACCAGCGAAAAGAAAGTCCCGTTGAAACACCAGGCGGGGCTCACGACACAACTCCCTTCCGCCCTTATTTATTTGCTGTACGGTCTGTATGGCGACCGGTTATCATCCGATTTCATGAATATTCCCGATGACTTGCCGGATAATATCGTGCTGTAGGAGCTTGTGAGTTAAAAAATGTCTCAGAGGAGAATAACATACGGTTTGTCAAGGAAAAGCTGTCATCCGGTCGCTGAATTGATTTTGACGGAGAAAAAAAAGTCCTCGCAGCGGTTCAATCTGCGGGGACGGGTGTCAATTAAAACATCTCTCAAGATATGGAGAGTGAACCGATTTTCTTGCTGATATCTTGAAGGGCAAAGTTGAAAGTCTCTATATCTTTTTTACTGAGTGTATAGACTTTTCCCCTTACTTTGTAACCGTAAATGCGCTGTTGCAGCCATGCGGCGCTTTTTCCGAAATATTGGCGTGCGATATAAGAACAATCTTTTTTATCCAGATTGATATATTTTCCCAAAAAAAATAATTTTCTTTTTGTCATTCCAAAATAAATCAACAATTTTGTATTGCCCTTTAAATTAGTGATATAGACTGAGGATAGGATATAGATCCCTTTTCAAGACGTAATCCGTAAAATCGGGTTAGGGTTACACTAATACCTTTGGGCACGTTTTGATAAGGGATTCATTATATAAATGGATGGAATATTTGGATTTTACCTCTTTAATAGAGGATATAAAAAGTTTAAATAACCAACAAAATTATTGGATGGTGCGTACCATGGGGGGTGCATATTACCGGGAATTTGTGAGAGGTGGTTATATTGCTGTTGGATATAATAATATTACACTTGCCGACCTGAATCATTTACCTGAATCTGATAATTTGGCAAAAGAAGCATTGAAAATAAAATTTAATAATCAATATCCTGATATTCGAAATTCAGGTTATCCCGTTGCTCAGATTTTACGCTTTTCTCGGGAAATTAAAGAAGGAGATGTTGTAATAATCCCTTCTACTGGAGCTTCCCATGTAGCTATTGGTATTGTTGTAGGAGAAATGTATGAAGAAATACATCCTTTTTTAGATGATGAACATCATTGTGATTTTAAGAAAAGAAGATCTATAAGTTGGAGACATGCCTGTCGTAAAGAAAGTTTACCTCCAACCTTACAGTTAATGTTCAATTCTAGACATATTCTATCTGATGTAAAAGGTTATGCTTCTTATATAGATAGTGTTATACATGACTGTTATGTCAAGGAGGATATAATGCATTTGGTTTTGAAGATTAGGGCGAAACATGAGGTCTCGTTAGAAGATTTTTGCGATTTGAAAGCGATATCATCATTGATTGAGGATTTCTGTCAAAAGTATCAAACGGAATGTCGCGGAACATTAACAATGAAGATACAAATGGAATCACCCGGTTGGTTACGTTTATCGACTAAAACTCTTGGATTGTTACTTCTATTTGGTTTGTTTACGATTGCAATAACAGGAGGTGGTCTCCAATATAAAACAGACGAAGGACTGGAACTTTACACTACCGGAATTGGAGGGGTTATTAATGATTATTTAGATAGGAAGGCTGATCGTGAATTAGTTAAAGCGGCAGCAAGGGCTATGGATTCATTAAAAATTAAAGCTCCTGAAGATATGCGACCAATAATAGAAATTCTTAATGCTAAGAATAAAGGCAGACGTGATTATTAGAGCTATGCCGGGAAATAATAAAGAGGAATGAGTAAAAGTGCTATAATAATACCGATTATGACAATTCTGTAGTCGGTATTTTTTTTGTACCTCCAATCCCATGATATACAACATACTATACATTGTAACAATAACATGATACTGGTACTGATAACAATGAAAGTACCCATGAAAGCCAATATATCTCTAATTAAGTCAACCATGGTTTCTTAGAGCTTTATGTTGCAAATATAGCGATTAGATAATGTGGAAATGAATCTTTTAACATAAAATAGATACAATATTGCAATTTTTTCCCTTGTTTATTTCAAATATGTTTCTCATATTTGCAGTGCTTACCATTTGAGACAGGCGAGAAGGCTCGCCATATTTGCTGCGGGCATTTTTTGTGCCTATGGCTTTCGATATAGTTCCGTCCCGTGTGGAGCGTTAATGCGCCCACAGCCTGATTCAGGTGGTAGACAACGGGGAGCGGAACTTTTTTTGTTCCTTTCCCGTCTTATAATCAAATTATTGTTTCATTTAAATTGTCTACCAAAATGGAAAAAACAAGAACACTGACCGTCAGCGATCTGCTGGCGACACTCCCCAAGAGCGCCCGTGTACTGGGCTTTAAATTTCACCGTCAAGACGGACTGTTATCGGGCAAGGTGGAGGCGTACCTTCACGGGCGATTCGAGACCTTTATCATCAGGGAAGGAGGCCGGTCATGAAAGAATCTGTAAATACCGGAAGCCACGGCTTCACTCCTGAAATGATGGCCTCCATCAAGGAATGGCGCGAGCACGGAACGCTCGCCGATCTGGACTGCATCTGCGACCGGATACTGCTCAATTGGGAAGGTATAGACGATTATTTAGATGTCAAGGCTACACTGATGCTGTTATCGTCCCTGAAGAGACAACTGAAACCGTTCTTAACGTCAGAAACAGAGAAGCCATGAAAAAGGAAATGAGCGATTATAAGCAGGCGATCACAGAGCGCTATGTGCCTGCGAGGACGGTTGAAGAGTCGACGCATCGGCTGTCGACCGAAGAGATTTGTGCAGCGATAAATAAGATCAATCCGGGAGTGGATATTTCGGCCTCCGAAGTTTATGATCTGATGAAGTCTGCCGGCTTCCGATTCGTAGCCGTTCCCGGCACGATCGGGCTGCAATTTAAATGGATATTGATAGAAAAATAGTCCGTTCTTGTGCGAAACGGGGTTTTATCTCGACGGATAAAGCCCCGTTTGTCATATAATAACAGTCCGGTTTGACATCAGAAAAACAGCTATCCTGCTGACTTACAGTCATGCAATGCCGTCTTGGGAAAAAACAAGCCTTTTTATATAAAAGCTGAGAGGACGACGCGCTGAGAGTAAGATATGCGTTGCATTTCCCGGACGATCCGGGAAATATGACGCCCCGTCTCCCCGCTGTCCTTTCCCGCCACCGTTCGGGACGCTATTTTTGGACTATGGAACTGATCAACGGCATAGATGCCCTTCGATGGGCTAAAGAGATATCGAAGCTGCCCGATGGCTGCTTTACGATTGCATTCTTCCCTTACTCCCGTAAGAAAGGCGTATCGTCATACCGACTGAAGACCTTGAGCGGCTGCAAGTACCGGACTCAGTTGCCGGACGAACGCTTCTCTATCGACAGCGACAACCTGTTTTTATTCTACGATGCCGAGGGCAGCCCCAAGTGTTGTTACCGGATCTTGATCCGTTACATGGGCTTCCCGCAAGATAACTTCAAACTAAAACGTATAACATGGCTTTGACGGACGACAGTGAAATAAAGCTGATGGGTAACATGGGCTGTTACTTGGACGAAAACAACATCATCTCGTTCCAGACCGGGATGTCCCTGTCTGTGGCGGATATTCCCGACTTCGCCCCGGACAATATCGTCTGGAGACAACCGGATGTGCAATGGCTCAATGTATGTGGGTATAACGTGTGTGCCCGGGGTGCAAACAACCGCCTGTGCGAGGAGATAGAACAGGACATAAAACGCAACCGCCTGCTTCCCCGTCTGATAAATAAACAGGTGAACATGCTTTATGGCAAAGGACCTGCCATATATATCGAAGGGAAAGAGGGTAATAAACCGGTGCGTAACTGGACCGGGCAGCCCGATATACAGCAGTGGCTCGACAGCTGGCAAGACAATGGGCTGGAAATGTCTTATAAAGATTATGCCTTGGCGCTGATCAAGCGATACTACTTTTTCAGAGATTACTTTACGAAATGGAGGATGTCTTCGGGACGGATTATCGGACGTGTTCCCGTGGCCGGTCTCGAACTGATGGAGAACAAGCATTGCCGGCTGGCGACGACAAAGCGGGATGTGGTTACTTCGTTGGTGCAATATAATGACTTCCGGTATATTGCTACCGGAAACTGGAACTACGGGGCGGCACAATTCAAGATATATCCCAAATTCGACCTTCGGGAGGTCGGCAATTACAGGTTTGCCGCCATCTCTCATCACCGGGAAAGCTCGGTCGGCGATTTCTACGGCTGCAATGAGACGCATGAGGGAACGAAGCCTTGGATAAAAGGGGCGAACGAATCGCCGGAATATATCAATTCTTTTCTTAAAAACAGTCTGGCCGCCAAGGTACATGTGGTTATCCCCGCCGCTTGGATAGAGGCGAAGCGCAAACAGATAAGCGCCATTTGTCAGGAAAATGTTCTCCGGAAAAAGGATAATAAAGAGTTGTTTACTTACAACGGCATCGATGTGGGTACGAAATTCAGCGAATCATCCCTGATCAAGTACATGAACCTCGAACTGCGCCGGCTGTCGAAATACCTCTCCGGAAAAGACAATCAAGGCAAGGCCTACGCAACTACCTCTTTCCGCACCGGAGCGAATGAAGAGGAACGCTGGCGCATCGAGACGGTAGACCTGAAATATAAAGAGTATATCAGTTCATTGATCGAGTATGACAAGCGTGCCGATGAAGTGCTGCTGGCCGCTGTGGGGATGGACTCTTCCATTTCGAGCGTGAGCAAAGACGGCGTGATCAGTAAATCGGGAGCGGACGTGTATTACAATTATCTCATTTATCTGCTGACCCTTACTCCGGATGACGAAAAGTGTTCTGAGGCGTTCAATATGGCGATCCGGGTCAATTGGCCGGAGTTGTACGCACAAGGTTACCGCATCGGGTATTACCGGGAGACTCCGAGCCGGCAGGAGGAAGTATCGCCGGATAACCGTTTAAACAAGCAGGAAGTATGAAAAAAGTATTGGAAGAACTATTCGTTACCGTTCAGGACTTCAGGGAGACCGTTCCGGGCATCGACAGCCAGGTGAATTTTGCCGACCTGAACAGCTCGGCCGTTTCGGCAAAGAAAATGGTCGTCAATATCATTACGGCAGCCGTTTACAGAGAAATCGTGTCCGGAGGAGAAACGGATGCTCTCTCTTATCTGAGATCGGCCGTAGGCAATGCGACCAAATACAAGGAGAATATATTCGAGGTGCTGAAAAAACGCAAGGCCGACGGAGGGGACATCTACAAGTATGAATTGGAAGGCATGCGACGGCAGTATATCGATAACTACTATAATGCGATGGACTCGCTGATCGCCGAGCTGGAGAATTTCGAGTCATGGAAATTGTCTCCCTATTACCGGCTTCGGGAAAAACTCCGGATCAAGACTGCAGAAGAGTTTGACTCTCTGTACCCGATAGATTGCTCATATCTGTTCTTTTTCCGGACGACGCCACTCCAACGAGAGGTATTGTCCGACACGATAGGGGCATATTTCAACCGCATCGAGGGACGTGAAGCTGACTTCGAAGACAAACTCAAGTTGGCATTGGCATTGACGGTCGTGGCTCTGGCTATCTCCCGGTTCGACATTATCGAGTTGCCGGCTACCATCCGGAGTCTGTTCGATGACAGCAAGGCTTCCCGAAACGGGCAGAACGAACAAGATCGCCTGTTAACGTTGGCGGAGTCGTTGATGAACAAGTCTTCTGAAATATTGAAAAGCGTGGACATGGCGCTGGACGAGTCCGGGACGGGAGATATTTGTACCGAGACATCGTTTGCCCGTCCCGATGATAAAATTTATTTGATGCCATGAAGAGAATAGAATTTGTCGTTAAAGATAAGACGTACGGCATACCGAATGCGTGGGAACTGCTGACTCCGGAGCAATATATGGATGTCTGCCGGTTACTGGTCGATTTTGCGGCCGGAAAATATTCGGTCATGGAAGTCAGGTTGCGGTATGTTTGTCGGATGATGGGCTGGAATCCGGACAAGGTCAAAGGTGATGCCGCTTGGCAAAATCTGTATCTGCTGGCTCGGCAGGCGGACTTCATGTTTGAGATTGTCTATCCTGCCGGTACGCTGGACGGAGTGCCGAAAGACATTCGGGAGCAAGCCCGGAAGACAGAACCGGCCGACTTCCCGCCGGCATATTCGCGGTATTTATCGAAACAAGAGTATAAATACCGTATCGACGCTTGTTTTGCCAAGCAGCTGATCCCCGATTTTATGTTCGATGGACAACAGTATCGAGGATATGAAATCAGGACGGATTTTGACCGGATCACCTGCAACCTGACAGCCGTTCAGTTTATCGAGGCACGGCAGATTTTATCCGAAATACACGGTTCGACCGATAAGCTGCCCCTGCTGGCCGCCATTTTATACCATCCCGGTACATACAGTTCCGCCGGCGCTCACCGGCTGGCCGGGTCTTTTAAAAATCTCGATCCGGTACTCCTTCAGGCCATATCGATCAATTTCCAGGCATTTACGGCGTTTTTGTTTACCCGGACACCGTTCTCCATCTTATCGGCCGGCAAGGACGAGCCGCTTCCGGCTATCTGCACCGGTATGCTCGAGAGCCTCTATAACCTGTCTCAAGACGGCATCGGTGACCTCACGGCCGTAGAGCGTATGGATTGCATCACGTACTTGATTATCCTCCGTAAGAAGCTGATCGAGTCGGTAAAGACGATGCGGGATTATAAAATAGAAAAGACGGAAATCTCCGAAAAGACCGGATTACCGATAAAAATCATAAACAAAATATTGTCATGAACAGAAATATTATCATCGATCTGTTTTTATACTTCGCCCGTTTTCCACAACGGCAGGGAGTACTCGATATCTTCAACAAGGGGCGTTCGGAGATACCCGGATACGACTCTTTGAAATCGCTTGTCGAATCGATGCCCGACACGCCCGTACTTCCCGAAGTTGGGGGATTTGTGTTCGGCCCTAACTTCGATGCCGTGAAAACCTGTGTCTCTCAACTGACCGGATATTACCTGTTTGTCGATTATGGAGATATAAAGACCGATACCGATAAGTCGAACCGGATTGCGGATACTTTTCAGGTGGCGGCTACGATTGCCGGAAAGACAACCGAATTTACCGGAGACCTCGTCGATCAGACCTTGATCTCGGCGAATACGCTCGACATGGTGACCCGGATGCGGAACTTGATGATACAGGAGCAACGGGAGCGTTATTCATTCAAGAAGATTTCGGACAAGCATTCCATAACGCCGTTTATCAGCCCTGAGTTCGAGTCCATAGGCTGGACGCTGATGTTCGACCGGCAGGCATTCGACCTGTTCGATGCGAAAAAGATGTCCTTTTCGGGCGACCGGGAAACAGATAATTTTGGATTATGAACGAGTTACTGATCATATTGACAAGTCTTTTCGGCGGGCTGAACATCTTTCAGTTCTTCTTTTTCAGGGCAGAAAAGAGAAAGGCTTTCGCACAAGCCGACAGCATGGATCTGGAGAATGCTCGTAAGGCTCGGGAGATACATAAGGACGATTATGAGCATCTGTCTAAAAAATGCGACAAGCTCACACAGGATTATTTCCTGATGCTCGAGAAAGCCCAGAAAGCAATGGAAGAGGTCTCCGAGCTGAAATGTGAGATCGCCTACCTTAAAGGACTACGGTGTTACGTCACCATTTGTCCGAACCGGATACAGCGGAAAGAAGATTTTAATAATACGAAAAATAACGTACAACAAAATGGCTGATATAAATAAACTCGTTCCCATTATCTTCAGATGGGAAGGCGGATGGGCCGACCACAAGGCCGATAAGGGCGGTAAGACGAACATGGGTGTCACCCTCGCCACATGGAAAAGTTGCGGATATGATAAAGACGGAGACGGTGATATCGATGCCGATGATCTCCGGCTGATCACGAAAGAGGATGTCGTGAATCTGTTGAAAACTCATTATTGGGACAGGTGGCAGGCCGACCGGATACGCAGCCAGGGCCTTGCCAATATTCTGGTCGACTGGGTGTGGGCATCCGGAGCAAATGGTATCAAGATACCACAACGGTTGCTCGGCCTCAAACCCGATGGAATTGTCGGACCGGTCACTTTAGATACTTTGAATTCGGTGAATCCGGTAAACTTCTTTCAGGTTGTTAAAGAAGAGAGGATCAGGTTCTGCCGGCAGATCTGTGAGCGTGATCCATCGCAGAGGGTTTTCCTGCAAGGCTGGATCAACCGGATCGATGATATAAAATATGTGTCATGAAAGTGTTTGCGTTTTCATATTTTGTTGTTTTGGTTGGTGTTTGCTTGCCGGGATGCCGTGTGCACCGGCAAGCTTCATTAAGTACCGACCTGCAGGAAAACGCTACCCGGATTTCACGCGCTACCCGAATTCATGAAGATACCGTCTCTGTCGTGTCGGTTGCGACCGGCTCTTCGTCCGGAATTGAATGGAAATACACTGAAACTTACTATCCTTCCGTTCCCGAAGATACCGTACCGAAATTGAAATCCCGCTCTTGGGAGGGAAAGCGGACGTCTTCTGATACGAATGTCTATAATGCTCAAAATGCCGATCGTAAGACTGTCTTTCAGTTTGCTGATACGACCGACAGGCGGGCGACCGCCTCTGTCCGGTCTGTATCGGAAAAAGAGTCCATTCCGACCTTGGGGAAGGTTTTTCTTAAAATTGGCTTAATAATGATCGGTTTGGCTATTGCGGCATGGTATCTGTTTAGGGACAAGTCTTCATTATGATACTATTCTCGATTTGAATTTATCTGAAAATAAATCTATTAAAACGTATAGGTAATAATTTTATTACCTATATTTGTAGTATCATGCTAAAAGTAGATAAAATATGGATTACACCTACTGCCGTACATATATTGACGGCAGACGGACGTACTGCACACGAGAATTTTGATGATTATCCTCGTTTACGATGGGCTACACCCGAACAACGTGCTAATTATGAAACAAGCAGTTTCGGAATACACTGGCCGGATGTGGATGAAGATTTGAATTTCGAGGCTTTTTTCCGTGATAGGCAGGCACAAACACCGTTATATAAATTATTTATGGAACATCCCGAATTGAACGCTTCGGCTGTTGCCCGCCGTTTGGGAATACGCCAGAGCCTATTGGCTCAATATATCAGCGGTACTAAAAAACCTTCTGAAGAAAGATCCAGAAAAATATTGAATGCGATTCATGATATAGGCAAAGAGCTGATAGCGGTAAGTTTATGACAATGAAAAAGATAACTACAGAAACCGAATACCGGAGTATTTGCGCGATGATGGATGATATCATTGCAAAAGGAACGGCTCTTGGTGATATGGAAGCTTTACCTCAGACCGATAAAGATGAATATATGCGTTTGTCTTTATTGGTGAGAGAATGGGAAAAGATATACTATGCTTTTCCTCTTATTATTAAACGTAAATCTTTAAGAATTTAACAAAACAGCCCCATCAAAGTGACGGGGCTGTTTTTGTAATATGTAAATGGCATATTGAGTTGTATCTCGAAATATAGTTAAACAAGTATAAAGGTATCATTTTTGTTACATAATTGTTTGTGGTTAGATAACATATTCGTTACCTTTGTGCCATAATCAAATAGATCATTGAAATATGAAAACATCGGAAATAACAAAACTGCTCAATAAAGCAGGGTGTTATGTAGTCCGGCATGGTTCACGCCATGATCTTTGGTTCAGTCCGATTACAGGAAAAATATTTTCTGTTCCCCGACACACAAGCAAAGAAATTCCTTCCGGTACTGCACGAAGTATTAAAAAAGATGCGGGGATTTAATCCTCGCGCTTTTTTGATTCCGATTCATGTTTCAATGACTTTTGATTATATTAAAATTATGCGGATATGAAAGTAACGGCTATCGTAGAATTGAGCAAAGACGGCTTGTTCGGTATTTATATTTCGGACGAGTTACCCGGATTCGGGTTGAATGGTACTGGAAATTCTGTTGAAGAGGCGAAAAGGGACATGCTGTCGGCATACGAGGAAATTAAGGAAATGTTTGCGGAACAGGGTAAAGAGATTCCGGAGTTGACTTTTTCTTATAAATATGATCTGCCTTCATTTTTCGATTATTTTTCATGGATCAACGTTTCTGAATTTGCAAAGAAAATCGGTTTTAACGCTTCTCTTTTACGGAGATATAAAAGCGGTTCGAAACTTGCATCTGAAGAACAGTGTAAGCGCATCGGTGTCGGTTTAAGTAAACTCGTGAAAGAGTTGAATGATGCGACGATATAACGCAGTATCCGTTCAATTGATACTATTTGATTATGACCGGTTGCTCAGGAGAATCTTTTCCTGAGCAACTTTTTTTTATGCGGCTAACCGTAAAGACAGCCCTGCCGAAACGGTAGGGCTGCTTGCTTCCGACCTTAAGGGAGGCTTTTCTTAAAATTGGCTTAATAATGATCGGTTTGGTTATTCCGATCATATCCTTATTTAAAGCTAAACCGTTGAAAATAAATGATTTATATCTTGCGCTATCTCCTTTTCGATGCTATCTTTATACTATAAATAAAACGCTGGAATAGAGGTATTTATAGTATATACGACGCTCCCGGTTGTATATTGGTTATATTTTTATAGCGTATATGTTTTGCAAAAATCCGGGAGCAGGTAGAGAGGGGGACGCCGGGAGGCAGAGCCCTTTCGCTCGTCTCTGTATCCCGTAAATGTATTCTTCTGATTACGGCTCTTATTTAAAGCTAAACCGTTGAAAATAAATGGTTTATATCTTGCGTTATCTCCTTTTCGATGCTATCTTTATACTATAAATAAAACGTTGGAATAGAGGTATTTATAGTATATACGACGCTCCCGGTCATACGGCATCTATATATTTTATAGAAATCGAATGTTTTGCAAAAATCCGGGAGCAGGCAGAGAGGGGGACGCCGGGAGGCAGAGCCCTTTCGCTCGGTTCGTTACCTAAAATGTATCGGTTGGCTAAACCGATCATTATTAAGCCAATTTTAAGAAAAGCCTCCCCTAAGGCCGGAAGCAGTGGTATGTGATAAATTTTAATATTGTATTTATATTTTCAGTTTAAAAAATTGGAATACGGAAAATTTTAATTACGTTTGCAAAGCAGAACAATCGAACTAAATATATTAATGTCGTATGCAGTCGAGGAAAATCAAAGCCTCCGCTGTTTGATACGGCATTTGTATATTTACAATGTTCGATGTTTTGCGACTGGCAGCGGAGGCTTCTTTATATTAACCCCCAAAAATAAAAGAAGCCATGAGTTTAAAAAAACGCTATCATGAAGTTGTTGTTTTATTACACTGTAAGAAGTTCATTAGGGCAGTGATGCCGTTATTCCCCGATTACCGTCGAGAAACGATCTTCCGTTCCGAAGGTTATAGTGTAGGGAACTTCCCTTTTAAGATATGTAGGTCGGCAATTATCGATGATTTGCCGGATGATCTTTGTAAGATACCATTCGGGTTATACTCGTCACGTTATGATTATGCAGTCCGAAACAGCCGGTTTTCGGTCTTGGAGTCGGATTAATCCTTTTGGAATTGAAATTTTTTGAATCCGGAATTTTTTTTGTTATGTTTGCAATGCAAAACAATCGAATTAAATATACTAATGTCGTATGCAGTCGAGGAAAATTAAAGCCTCCGCTGTTTGATACGACATTTGTGTATTTGGACACATGTTCGATTGTTTTGCGACTTAACAGCGGAGGCTTCTTTTATATTAACTTGAAAAATGAGAGAAGCCATGAATTTAAAAACACGTTGTTGCAGAGTTATAACCCTGTTCCTATATAAAAAGTTCATCCCGATAGTAATAACATTATTTCTTGCAGGTCGCAAAAAGACAGATACCTGCTTTCTCAAGAATAAACCATGTGAACCCCTTTCTAAAATTCCCGAGCTAAAGGTAATAAATAAAACGATATCGGATATTCCGGATGATAAATTTCGGGTTTCGTTCGGCCTTTATCTGTCGGGATATGATTATGAGGAGATCGCCGGCATTATGAACCTCCCTCTCCATGAGGTCGAGTATAGCATACGGTTTGTCAAGGAAAAGCTGTCGTCCGGTCGCTGAATTGATTTTGACGGAATAAAGGCTTACCGAATAATGTATCATATATCTCGTTGTTAAATGATATTAATAATAATATCATTATTCTCTTCTTTATTTGTTGATGATATTACTATTAATATCTTTGTGGCGTACTAATCAAATAAACGATGAAATATTCTGAAATTCACAAAAAATTGAAGGCAAATGGATGTTATCTTGTAAAAAATGGAGCAAATCATCCTCATTGGTTCAGTCCGATAACCGGACTTATCTTTCAGACAAGTTATCACGAAAGTGAAGAGGCCAAAACCGGGACAATGAAAAAGATCAGTAAACTATCGGGAGTTAAATTGTAAATCCCACTTAAAATAAAATAATTATGAAAACAGTAGATGTTATAATAGAGCGGGGATCGGACGGCACTTTCGATGCCAATATGGAGACCTATTCCGATCTTGAATTCGGATTGTTGGGACAAGGCAAAACGGTGGAAGAAGCGAAGGCGGATCTGATGAATTCATACAATGAAATAAAAGAAATATTTGCAGAGCAAGGAAAAGAAGTGGAGGATCTGAGGTTTGAGTTCAAATACGACATTCCTTCTTTCTTACAGTATTATGCCTTTGCTTTTACATTGGCCGGAGTGGAACGTATAACGGGAGTGAGTCAAGGACAATTGAGCCATTATATAAATGGAGTGCGAAAGCCCAGTGAAAAAACCGCAAGAAAAATACAGGAACGCATTCACGAATTTGCAAAGAGTCTAAGTCAGGTTCGTTTCGTTTGATTAGTACACTTACGAACACTTGATGTGTGAGGGTATTCTTATCCGAATACCCTCTTTTTTATTTTTTGTCTTGTCTTTTTCAAATATATTCACCACATTTGTAAAAGACGATTAATGTGAATATAACCGGGCGCAGGCGGTAATATTCCCTAAAATATACCAATTGGTCAAAAGCTCGTAAAGTAAGAGGATGCGCCCTCTGAAATGCGGGCTTTGTTTTTAGTATGATTGATAAGACACAACTGGACGGACCTTTATCTGTAATATATTTTCATAATGTTAAAAGAAATCAGCCATTCGACACAGACTGGATATCCGATCTTTCAGAAGAAAAAATAAGGGAGATCGTAATGTTGCTTGAAGCGGATGGATACATTACCAGTCGTATAGCCAAAAAAGAATATCATGAATCATATATGTGCACCCTCACGAATAAGGGCGTTCAATTTTGTAATGCGGGAGGATATAAAAAACAGAAAAGCAATGAACGTAGAAAAATAATCTTATCGGCAATAGGAGTGATTGCTGCGATCGCAAGTATCATCGCCGTTATTTGGCAAATACTGAACTGATTAACAAAATAAGGTAGAGTATTAAGAGAAGTATGGCAATAAAAAGAAACGCTGTCAGAAAGAAGTCCGGATCTTTATACCATTTTATTTCAGGTTTCATAAACTCCTTGAATAAATAGCTGTTTTTTTCTTTTCTCATATTCTTCTCTTTTCTACAAAAATAGCTTTTTCTCTTGTTTATTTCAAATATGTTTCTCATATTTGCATCAGCTAAAAGACAAGCATGTTTGTCATGTACGTAGAGCAGCGGTTAATTGCTCGAATTTATTGCGGGCTTTTTTTATGCCCATATTATAGCTATACGGCTGCTTTTCCCAAAACTTTTTTTGCTCTACGGAGTGATAACTGTTTGTCTTTTAGCGAAGCGGGAAATGGCAGCCGTTTTTCTGTCTAAATGCTAAAAGACAAACAGTATGACAAAAACAAGAACACTGACCGTCAGCGATCTGCTGGCGACACTCCCCAAGAGTGCCCGTATATTGGGCTTTAAAAATTTATCTAATTCTTTCCTTGTTTATTTCAAATATGTTTCTCATATTTGCAGTGTCTACCATTTGAATCAGGCGATGATGATCGCCAACTCTGCTGTTGGCATTTTTTATGCCTATGGCTTTCGATATAGTTCCGTCCCGTGTGGAGCGTTAATGCGCCCACAGCCTGATTCAGGTGGTAGACAACGGGGAGCGGAACTTTTTTTGTTCCTTTCCCGTCTTATAATCAAATTATTGTTTCATTTAAATTGTCTACCAAAATGGAAAAAACAAGAACACTGACCGTCAGCGATCTGCTGGCGACACTCCCCAAGAGCGCCCGTGTACTGGGCTTTAAATTTCACCGTCAAGACGGACTGTTATCGGGCAAGGTGGAGGCGTACCTTCACGGGCGATTCGAGACCTTTATCATCAGGGAAGGAGGCCGGTCATGAAAGAATCTGTAAATACCGGAAGCCACGGCTTCACTCCTGAAATGATGGCCTCCATCAAGGAATGGCGCGAGCACGGAACGCTCGCCGATCTGGACTGCATCTGCGACCGGATACTGCTCAATTGGGAAGGTATAGACGATTATTTAGATGTCAAGGCTACACTGATGCTGTTATCGTCCCTGAAGAGACAACTGAAACCGTTCTTAACGTCAGAAACAGAGAAGCCATGAAAAAGGAAATGAGCGATTATAAGCAGGCGATCACAGAGCGCTATGTGCCTGCGAGGACGGTTGAAGAGTCGACGCATCGGCTGTCGACCGAAGAGATTTGTGCAGCGATAAATAAGATCAATCCGGGAGTGGATATTTCGGCCTCCGAAGTTTATGATCTGATGAAGTCTGCCGGCTTCCGATTCGTAGCCGTTCCCGGCACGATCGGGCTGCAATTCAAATGGATATTGATTGAGAAATAAATTGAAAGAGATTTTTATACTTCAGTTACTGTCATCATGACGGTAACTGAAGTCAATGGTAAACCAATTTTCGTCCTTTTCCGTACCGTTTGCGAGTCTTAACTTCACCGGAAAAAAGAGATGGTAACCGAAGAGATGATCAAAAAAGAGTTTATACACCGGACAGTGAGCCGGGATATAAGACGGATATATGCAACTCAGGAGGCTGTAATACGGGAAGCCTTGAAACCAAGAACCGGAAATCTGCTTGATTGTATATCGAGACGTCCTATCGATGTTCAGGGGTCGGGACTGAAACCGACTTATTACATGACTGTACTAAGATATATGCGGCTTCTCGAGATACAATATAGAAACCAAGATATGAAAACCCGTCGTAAACTTGCTCTTTATAACCGGGTGATCTGGGGAGTGCTTTATCACGAAACTTTATCCACTCTCCGATATGGATTGACGGATGAAATAAAACAGAGCATACGGGAAGACTTGAATGAATCATCACCCAAGAATTTGGATTAATATATTATATTTATTACATTTGTTAATATAAAATTATAACTATGTGGTTCTGCATCAATTTTATATTGTCTTTGATTTTCGTTCCCCTTTATACTAAAGGGTGGCCAATGGAAATGAAAGTAGCAACGTTTATAATTTCTTTAGGTGTGTCTCCTCTCTTGGGGATTCCCTTAATGAAAATGGGATATAAATGAAGCGTGGTATTGAACGATAAAAAATTAGAACTATGGGATTACTTTGGCTACTTTTCAATTTGCTCTGTGTTTGGCTGTTTACCGGCAAGTGGGAACTGCTTGACCGAATGCTTGCATTTGCATTCTCGATTTTTCTTACACCGATTATCGGAATACCTTTAGCAAAAAAACTATGTAGCTATCTCTGGCCTTAACCCGTTATCAATAAAAAATTAGAACTATGGGATTACTTTGGATGCTTTTCAATTTGCTCTGCGTCTGGCTGTTTACCGGCAAGTGGGAAATGTTTGAGCGAGTATTCGCATTTGGGTTATCTTGCTTTGTCACCCCGATTATCGGAATACCCTTAGCAAAATTTTTACTTCGTTTATAGGACCGGCCTGTCCTTTATACTCCCGATAACCATGGGTACTTTTACCGTAAAAAAAGTACCTGTATGGCATCACGACTGACAGAAGACCAGATCAAATGGATACTCACCCTCGACGCCTCGGCGGCCGAGAAGGAGATAAACAACCTGATAAAAGTAAACAAGGAGTTGCAGGAGGCGAACAAGGGCGTACAGAAAGAGATGCGCCAGTTGGAAGCCGCCGGAAAGAAGGAATCGGACGAGTACCGCAACCTGAACGGCGTGCTCCGTGAGAACAACAATACCCTGAAGGCGAACCGGGAACAGATAAAACGGCTCGAGAACCAGATGGGACTCGCCAACCTCTCCATGTCGCAGCTCAGAAGGCGGGCGCAGGACTTGGAGAGCCAGATGAACCGCACCTCCCGCAACCTGCATCCCGAAGAGTGGAACAAGCTGCAAAAAGAACTTACCGAGACCCGCTCCAAAATGAACGAACTCAAAAAGGCGGGTAAACAGGCGGAAGAGTCTTTGGGCAAGTCTATTCTTATGAAAGGGGGTATTGCTGCTTTTGGAGGAAATATACTTACACAACTTACAAATTGGCTTTGGAGCATGGTTTCCGGCATGAAAGACCTCGTTGCCGAGGGCGTCAATATGGCGGCGGCCGCCGATGGGGTGACCCGTGCGTTCGAGGCGCTGGACCGTCCCGATCTGCTCGATAACCTGCGCAAGGCGACCAAGGGGACGGTAAACGATCTTGAGCTGATGAAAGCCGCCAATATGGCGAAAGACTTCAGAATACCGTTGGAAGATCTCGGCAAATATCTCGAATTTGCCCAGCTCAAGGCGCAGCAGACCGGACAGTCGGTCGAGTATATGACCAACTCCATCGTTACCGGTCTGGGGCGGAAGTCGGTGCTGATACTCGACAACCTCGGATTGTCGGCCGCCGAAATAAACGAGCAGATGGCAAAGACGGGCGACTTCATGTCCGCAGTCGCCTCTATCGTGGACAGGCAGCTCGCCGAGGCGGGCGGGAGCTATATATCGGAGGCCGATAAGATGGCTCAACGTACGGTGAAACTGCAGAACGCCCAGATGAAATTGGGAGAAACCCTTCTTCCTCTCAAACAAAACCTTGATGCGACTTTCGGCTCGTTCAAAATAAGCCTGCTCGAAGCTACCGGATGGGTAGTGAAGAACCGGGCGGCGATCGGTGAATTGATCGCTGTCATCGGAGCATATATAGCGATAAAGAAAACCTTGATTGCCGTCAATACCCAATCTATGGTGGTAAGCAAAAAAGAGATGGCTCTGCAAGCATTGGAAGAAGTTCAGGTACGTGCCTCCATTGCCGCCGAATATGCCTTGGCTGCCGCTAAAGCGTTGTTGACCGGAAATATCAAGAAAGCGACAACAGCCATGAGAAGTTTTCTACTGACATTGGGATTGAATCCGATTACGGCTATAACGATGGCTGTCACAGCTGCTACCTATGGGATATATAAGCTCTGTACAAGGACAAACGAGGCAAAGGCGGCCATGAACGATTTTACCTCCGAAATGCTTACTGAGAAAAGAGAACTTGACAAGCTGTTCAACGCACTGAAGAATGCGGCCGATAAAACCAAGGAAAAGAAAGATATCATCGATGTAATCAACAAACAATACAAAGACTATTTGCCCAACCTGCTCACAGAACATTCCACCTTGGAAGAGATAAAAACGGCATACGACCTTATAAACCGGAAGCTGAGAGAGAATATCGCCTTGAAGACATTGAACGAAAAGGCAAACGACATCGAGAGCAAATCTTTGGAGAATAAAACCAAACAGATAAATGATATACGTGATGAATTGTCGGCTATGCCCGATTTCCAACGGGAAGAGGTAATCAATTATATCGTACGGCTTGGTGATCAGTATGTAGCCGAAGGTAAAAGGGTGGAAAACGCATGGTCTGATGTCATAAGAAATGTGTTGAAAAAGTATTTTCCTAAATCGTCCGCACCTTTAGGGCTTAGCGGAGAGATACAAGATTATGTGCAGGAGGTATATGCCGCAGCCGAGGAAATACAGAAAATAAAAAGTGAGTTGTCGCCTTTCCTTCCTAAAGAATCGGCAGAGTCCGGAAGTGGAGACAGTGGTACCGTTCTTGAGAAGGGAAGTAAATCTCTCGTCCAGATACAGAAGGATCTGTTGGAACTTGCCCAGAAGATGCCGGAGACTACCGAAGCGGAAATCGCGGCCAAGAACAGAAAAATAGCGTCTATCAATAAGGAGATACAACGGCTTCAGAGTCTGGGTGTGGAGCAGAAGAAAGCCTCGAAATCTCCCGACTCCATGTCGGCAGATGTGTCGGCCAATGACAATGCGTACAAGGCACGCCTCTTGTCTATCAAACAGAACCGGGAAAAGGAAAATCTCACGGACGAAGAGTATAACCTGCAAAACCTCAAGGTCGAACGGGAGTTCCTTGACGAGAAACTGAAAATCCTCAAGGAGTATTACCAAAGGGAGAAAGATACGAAAAAAAAAGATTCGATCGCCGGGCAAATATCGGATACGGAATCGAAGGGTATTGACATCGATAACCGGATAGACCGGGCGGAAATCGATAATGTAAAGGCGAAATGGGCCGACCGGATGGCGCAGGAAGAGGAGGGCTATCGTCAGCTGAAACTGCAATTTACCAAACAACTGGCCGACCAGAAGATAACGAAAGAACAGTATGACGTCGCTATATTGGCCTTGGAAGAGGAAGAGTTAAAAACCCGTCTGACCTTGCAAAAGGAGTATCTCAACGAATTGACCAATCTTGAGGTGCAGAACGGGAGGCTGAAAGTGGAGACTGTGAGAGAGGCGAGTAATGAGGTGCTGAAAACCGAACAGCAGGTAGAAGACAAGCGTGCCGAACAGGTAATAAAAATGTCTTCTCTGCTGAAGGACTTCAAAGACCAGTTTAACCTGACCAACCAGGAAAGTGAGACCGACACGCAATTGAAGTTTCTCGAATCGGTCTATAAAGTCCGCAAGGCCGAAGCCCAAAAGCAAGGTCTCGACACGACAGAGTTAGATACCGCATACGAACAGGCCAAGACGAATATTTTGCTCAAGGGGGAACAGGAACGGGCGAATATCCGCCAACAGTACGGGATATTTTCGATGCAGGAAGAATACCAGTTACAAATGGATATGCTTGAGCAGCAATATGCTCAAGGACTGTTAAAAGAAGAAGAGTATCAGCAGGCTAAAAACCAGCTTCAGGTACAGCGGGCTAAAGGGTATTTCGATACTTATTCGGGTCTGGCAAGCAATGCTGTTGAAGCCATGCAGCAGGCAGAACTTGACCAGATAGACGCTAAGTATGATGTTGCCATAGAAGCCGCACAAGGAAATGCGGAAGAAGTGGAGCGCCTCGAGAACGAGAAAGCCCAGAAAAAGTTAGATGTACAGAAAAAATATGCGGATGTAAATTTTGCAATTAAAATCTCTCAGATTATAGCAGATACGGCTGTTGCCATAATGCAGGCATACGCACAATTGGGTCCTATCGGGGGGAGTATTGCTGCTGCGTTTATGGCTGCGACCGGTGCGGCACAGATTGTCTCGGCGAAAGCAGAGCGGGATAAAGTGAAAAATATGAAGCTTAACACTTCATCATCATCATCTTCTTCTTCTTCTTCTTCTTTTTATGGGGAAAGGGTAGTGACGGGGAGAGAAAGCGGAGGGTATATCGATGTGAAGCGTGAGCAGGATGGAAAGAGATATAAGGCAGTTTTGAATCCTAAACGCCGGGGATATATCGGTTCTCCTACCGTTATCGTGGGTGACGGACCGGTCGGTAAGAGCCGGGAGTGGGTAGCGTCGAATGATGCCGTATCGAACCCGACGATCCGCCCTTTGCTCGATATGATAGACAGTGCCCAAAGGAGCGGAACCGTGCGTACCGTTGATATGAATCTGTTGATGCGTCAGCGCATAGCGGGGTTTGAAAACGGCGGATTTATCGGCTCTGCCGCCCGACAGAATCCGGGTTATACATACGGCGGCAAACGGCAATCGGACGATCTGTCAGCGATAATATCGGAAACGAGAGATCTGCTGCTTTATCTGAAATCGAACGGGATAGAGGCACGCTCATTCTGGAGCTTGACCGAGTTTGATAAGATACAGAAAAGAAGAGAGGCGTCGGAAAAACCTTTTACCCGAAAATACTAAAAAAAGTTTCTTATGCAAATTATTAAAAACGGGGAGATACTCGACCTGAAAGAAAATCAAATCGAGATCGATAACACTTCTCCCATATTCAACATGAAAGGGACACAATCTGTCTCAATAAATTTTCCGAAAACACCCAAGAACCTCCGGTTGTTCGGTTTCCCAAACCGTTTGGATAGGTACAATAAAGTAAGCGGAGATGAACAAGTCGAAGTAAGAGACGGTGTTTTGATAAAATCAGGTATAATGAATGTGACTGCCGTAGGGGAAAACATAGAAGCGAATATCGGATTCGGAGAGAGTGAAGCGTATTCGAAAATGAATAAAACTAAGCTGGCGGATATGACCGGATTGCCGGTCTTTTATCCACCTTTGCCCTCTACGGGTATATCGCATATATTAAGCATGCTGAAAGGAATTTTAATCGACCGTGCCAGGTTCGATGAATCGGACTTCGGGATTTTTCCGGTCGTTACTTCTTTTGAAAAAAACGGGGATACCGGAATGCGGGAGAATCTTATGATCTTGAATGAGCTAAAAAAATCGGATCAAACGGTATTTGTAGGAGAGAAAAAGAGAACTATATCGGTTAAAGTCGATTCGGAATATAAGGATATAAAAGTCCCTATAGGTTACGGGATATCTCCATTCCTAAAATTGCATGTATTGTTGCAGTTGGTTTGGAAATATTTGGGATTTAATTTAATAGAGAATCCTTTCCGGGAAGATTTTCAACTTAGCAGTATCTGTGTGCTGAACAATACATGGGACACTATCGTTGCCGGTAAGATCCGCTATTCTGATCTGATGCCTGACTGTACGATTGAGGATATTTTGTCTATGGTTTGGGGGAAATTCGGGGCCGTGTATTTTGTCGATTCGAATACAAAGAATGTACGGATAAAATTGATCAAGGATATTCTTCAATCTCCAGAGTCGGAAGATTATTCGCTCTTCAAGTCGGGAAATCCTGAAATCGGTGTTTCTAAGGGGAAACAGCTAAAGTTCAGTTGCAACAAATCGGGAGATCTTACTGAGACAAGCAAAAAAACTTATAGTGAGTTCTTGAAAAGTTGTGGTGGCATAATAACTTCTTTGTCTGCTTGGGATTTGTTTGATCCTTCACTTCCGATTTCTAAATATATTTATGTTTATGTTAAAGAAACTGGACAGTTCTTTTATAATGCGATATATGGGGATGGTTTTCATCTGATATCATCATCTTTTTTTGAATGGAATCTTGAAATTGAGAATTTGGAATATGAAGAAATAAAAAGTCCGGATAACGCTTTGCCTATTTTATCCGCAATAACTCAATATAATCCGGCCCCTTATTTGGATGCTGGGGAATTGAACTTGAATACGTCGTTGCATGTTAGTGCGGATAAGAAAACAGAATCGGAAAGAGAGGAGAGAGCACCTTTGTCTATCTGTTTTGCGTTGCATAATGGCGGCTCTTGTTTCGGCTCTATTTTCAGTTTCGAACCCCGAAGTGGAAACCGAGTAAATATCAATGGAAATGAGTTCTCATTAGATCTTGTCTATCAGGGTAGTTCGGGATTGGTTATGAATTTTTTTCGTGATTATATGGATTTCATGAGGCATGCCAACCAAGAGATAACGCAGCCGTTGATTCTTCCTAAAATAACCTTGTATAATTTGGACTTCAGTCGGAAGCTGCTGATCGATGGACAATTTTTTCTTCCGGAAAGCTTTACTCAGATTGTCGGGAAAAGTAAGGATAGCGCTATCGACATGAAACTTCGGAGTCTTACCTTACTTCAACCATACGACTCTAATGAGTATGAACCTGTTGACCCGACTCCGCAACTCTATTATTGGAAAGAAGTAAATTATGCAGAAGATGAAATAGAAAGATACAGATTGATTCTTGAAAATGATCCTGATTATGAAAATGTTGAAGTCTATTCTGTTAGTTATACAACATCTCCTTCTGAAGATGATTTCGCTTATTTAACTGCTCCTACAATAGAAGATTATAATAATGCCGTAGAACATCTGGAACGCTATAAGGTTTTTATAACATATAGGTATTTCAGAATTTCTGATCAAAGAACAATATTAGAATATTACGATACGGAGTATAAGGCTGGAGTAAAAGTTGCGCTTATCTGATGTCCTTTAAGGTATGTGATCCGCTATTTTATTTTGTGATAAAAACCGTTGAATATGAAAGTTAGCGTACCGAATATTATTAACTGTTCCAGACTGTTACCGGCATTCCGGGCATTGCCCGGAAATGCGGATAAGGGAGCAGAAGACCTGTACCGGTTCTTGACGATTCCTTCCGGGGAAAGAGATGCTTTTCTAAAGCGGAACGTCCGGTGTTCTTTTCAGTATCAAAATAGTATAACAATTCCTGTATATGACCCAAGTTGAAGTAACAGTTCCGGCTTATGCGCTGGTCAATAATCCGATTCCGGTATCGATTAACTTGCCCAAAGGAGGTGCTCGTATCCGTATGCAAGTTATATATGAAGAAGAAGTGATATATGAATCGGTATATAATATTCTTAAAAGTATAAAGATTGATATTTCGGATATTCTTCAAACCATTGTATCGGTTAAAGACCGGGACATGACCGAAATTTCTTTTTGTGATGATTCGGAACAGCAATGTGAATATGAGATAAAATTGACGGAATTATTTAACGGTGAGACGGAACTGTTTTCAGGTAAGTATATTGCTGTTTGGGGAGGTGTCAGCAAATTCTTTTCCCGGAATACTCCTATTGATAATTATATTGAATATAAACTGTCGGGTAATGCGGCTCTGACGACACGGACAAACGGGAAAATCATAGTGTGGCGCGAAACTGAGATTGTTCCTTTGAAAATATTAGGATCTCCTGATCTGCAGGTACATATAGCCAGTCCGGCCAATCATGTTTATGCATGTCCGATCGTACAGAGTTCGAAAAAATTGGCAATTTATACTCTCAATATACCGGAAATAAGAAAGAAGTTTTTTTCAGATTTTGATGAACTGCCGGCGTATTTGTCGTTCTTATTTAATGGAGTATTGAGTTTTATTTTGGTTTTCACTCCGGGGGCCGTGTCGGCAAACCGGTATTTATTGCGTTTTCGTAATTCTCTCGGATGTTATGAGCAACTCGAAGTGACCGGGAAAGCGGAACTTTCTACTCAGTTCGATTCGGAGGAGAGTTTTGAATATTCCTATTGGGATCAGGATGTAATGGATTATGCAGCTTCGAACCAGAGAAAACAAGGAATGGTATTGATCACCGCTGAAACGGGATTTAAAGATCGTGACGAGCTGATGTTCTTACGGGACATGCTCGCCTCGGACGATATTTATTTGATCGATTCGTCCGGACTGAAGTCCAAGGTGCTTGTCTCATCAGAAGATTTCAAGATTCCTGCTGTAATTGAAGAGCCGGTATCGGTGCCGCTTAAAATCAAGTTTGCCGATACGGAGCAATCTTATTCCCCGAATCCGAATGACGGAATTTTGGAAGTTTATCCCGGTGAGTGGTTTTTGGCCCGTGGCCGGATAAATGCTGCAGGGCTGGTTTATATAAATAATACGATAAATACTATTTAAATATGGATTTGAAAAAAATACAAAGTAATGCCGGTGGCCAGACACCGAGTACCGGTCAGGAACTGGTCGATGCTTTTAATGAAAACTTTGAACTGGTTGATAAAAATAAAGCCGACAAAGACTTGTCTAATGTTTCGGAAGAAGATTTGGTCAAGGTTCTTTATGGACCGGATTATGACAGCAGCGCCGAAGCATTCAGGGAATTTATCACGACAGTACCGGAATCGCTAAAAGTAATAAACAAGTCGGCAATAGACAATACCACATCTTCCGGCAGTTATATTGTCATCGATAAGCAAAAAACCGATAGCTCGTATTTGCTGCTGTTGGTAGATATGAGTGTAAATACGATAAACAGGGAAAAAACATATACACAGAAATTATTCGGCGACTCGTCCGGCGAAGTATTAGTAAGGGAAAAATCCGGAGACTCGGCATGGAGCGAATGGTTCTCCCCCTTTGTCCCCGTAGATCTGACGAATGTAGATAAAAAAGCAATACAGGAAAAAGTCGGCATTTATGAATCGGAATATACCAACGATACGGATGATTCCCGCCGCTTTATAGCATTAAAGGTTTGGGACGATGCCGATAATAACCGCAGTATCGGCATCACATCGGAAGGAGAGCCGTTCATAACCTTGTTGGATCCGGAGGAAAACCTGGAACGGATACCTCTTGCCCTTTCAGACCTGTCTAACGTACCGGCAATAAAAGCGATTGATGTGTCAGAGCTCGATTTAGCTACGGATAACGGATGTATTTATTTGGTAAAAGATCCTAACTATATGTTCAACACCCGTTATATGATGACCGTTACTCGAGTCGATACCGGATCGATATTTACAGTGCAAACCCGATTATCCGTAAACGGGGTTGAGCAACGGAGTAAAGGTAATGACGGCATTTGGACGTCATGGAGTAATACTCTTAAAACAGTAACGGAGAGCTATGACGGTCTGATGCCTTCGTCGGACAAGCGGAAACTGGACTCGATCGAAATCATAGATATCGATCTCAATACCGCTGCTGGTACGGAAAAAATAACCGATGCAGATACCTCCATACCGTTTTTAGGAAACAACACATTCAATGATATAATTACAAATGTTACTACAGGAACAAGATATCTGTTCTATTATAAATATACCGTTAAAGATACGACCTATACAGGAAATTTTGTTTTTGCGACAGAAAATGGCGAAATCAGGAAAATATCGTTTTCTAATTCGGAGTCTTCGATTTCATTGTTTGTTGAAGAAACAGGAGTATCGGGCGGTCCGATTGAAATAGCAGTAACATTACCATAACGATAAAACCATAACAATATGAACAATATCATGCCCTTAGATAAGAACCTCAATCCCGTACCGGTATTGCCGATAGGAACAGCCCAAGACATCACGGACGGGACACTTCCGTCAGGAGCAAGCCGTATAATCCGGATAACGGCCGTTACCGACTGCCGGCTTTGGCAATATAGAGGAGATAAAACCGGAAACGGAGTTCTCCTCCCGTCCGGACAGACAGAATACTTTTCGGTATATGAGGGGTATTCGATAGAGATATCGGGAACAGCAAATGTAATGGAATGATGAACGGATTAGGGAACTTAGGACATTTAGGGAAGCTTGGTCACGCTTCAACCTCCGGGACGAACCATCCGGAAGTAGAGGCCTCCGGCCGAGCTTTTCCGATCTGGAACACGAAACCGGGAGACGATAAACTGTTGTTCCTATCGATACATGGGCTTACGGAACAGATCGGCACACCGACTCCGGAGAATCCCGTACCTATGCGATCGGTAGGAGACAGAGGGCTGTATTTGTCAGTCATGCAGGATAAAGAAAGCAGCGATTACCAGTTGTTGAACATCAAAGAAGCAATGAAAAAGGCGGGACATGACGGCATACTTCGATCAGTAAACAGCATATACGATGAAGTAGTGTATAACGGAAAAGAATGGAAACTGATACAGCGGATAGGTGTGAGTACAGGATTCACCGTTACTTCAATCTCTACGATTAATACTAACGGAGATTTAAGAGAAGTCCTTATAAGAGGATTGGTAAAAGGCACACAAGTAACCCCTGATGTATCTGTTTTTTACAGCAACAAATTCTATTATACGGGTGATTCCACATCCAATAAGTGGAATAATGTATATGGCGTATATACTAATTCTTTAAGATACGGATTTACAGTTGTATATGATATAACCGACTATCCAACGGAAGAAGCATTAAAAGCCATGATCGAGGATGAAAATACTATCTATTATTATGTATTATTTACTCCGATAGAATATAAACTTGACTTACCTGTAATAACGACCTATGACGAACAAACCTATTTCGCCAGCAATGCCGCCGAAGTAAAACCTCGTATGGTAGCCCGATGTCAGGTATCAAAAGCGATGGATTACATTCAGGAGGGTCTGATCGGCTACTATACAGGTAGAGGAAGAAGCAACGATGACGAAAACAAAAACATCCTTCCGGATCTATCCGGCAACGGTAACGACCTTGAAAACAAAAACTTTGCATATACGATAAACTCCGGTTACGGAGATGGTTATATCCAATATGACGGGATAGACGATTACAGTAGATTACCACTTGAAAAAGTTCTTGAAAAAGGAGTTGAAACGCAAATGTTTGTAATTTCATCTACTCAACCAACAATAGAATCTGACAATAAGTGGAATGGAGGTATGGTTGTTTCAAATTATTATTTTGCAATACAAAGAAGTGAAATTGGCAGAAATGAAGATTATAAACAAGTCTATTTAAACGGAACGGATGTAAAGACGACAGGTTTCAATATAAGCGGTTCAGAAGAAATAAATACAGTTGTTATATCAAAAATAAAAGATGCGTCTTTTAATCAATATTTTAATATTAGTACAATTTTAAATGCCGCTATTTATTGTTTAAAACAGAGGGTGCATGATGTTTTATTATATGATAGGATATTAACCGAAGAGGAGATACAGCATAACTATAAAGTCTCGTGTCAGTACAACGGAGAAGATATAAACGGCAAGTCCGAAGAAACTACGGCCAGTGGAGACAACGGTTTCACAGTTTACAACTCTTTACCCGGAATATTCAAAGAACTCACCGTTTACGGCAAATCAATCCAAGACGGTACACCGACCCCTGCGAATCCGATACCGATAAAATCAGTAGGAGATACCCCGTTGATACTGATAATCAGTAACGGTACGGAAACACAACAGATAAACTTCGGAGATATTAAATTGAGATCTGTCGGAACAGTATCGGACGAACTTGTATTTGATAACAGCGTCGGAAAATGGAAACTGAAGCAGCGGATAGGAGTATTGAATAATATCTCGGAAATGGGAACTCTGTTTAAAGACGTTACATATACAGATAAGCAATTATTCCGTTTCCAGTTTAAGACATCCACTCCGGAAACCTTTTGTGCAAGCGGTCAAATCTTAAGTAACATATTCATAACAGCCACCAGTTCTGCAATGGATCAACAACCCTTAAACAGTTGCTGGAGTCACTATGCAAGAGAAAATGTACACTACATCTATTTCAATGTTCCTTTAGAATATGATACAGTAGAAAAAGCGATAGAATATTTAGGAGAACACTATGAAATACATTATCCCCTATACAGCCCGATAGAAACCGAATTAGACTTTGAATCCCCGAAGACTTTTTCCGGAGAAGTTACGGTAACCACCAATCAGGAAACCGTACATCCATATATGACCGCCCGAATAGCAGTAGGAGAAAAACTGACGTTGCCCGCCGATC
>NZ_CANUAR010000019.1:0-73208 GCF_947855755.1 uncultured Coprobacter sp. | reverse complement strand
ATAATAAAAGGGCGGCTTAACAAAAAAAGAAGGTATCCTTTTCAGACACCTTCTTGTATAAGGTAACTTAATAAAGTATTAGTAAAGAATATAATGAAAATAATCAGAATAAAAAAATCGGATAAGGGTTATACTATACAAGATATTTTTATTATTTTTACCCAATAAACAAAGGGGTTCTTTTTAAACGAAACCTAAAAAAACGATTTAAATAAACTAATTGTATCTGATTATGATATTCAAATTCTTAATCCTATCTGATGAGGTTGATGACTTTGCAAGAGAAATCAGTATCGACTCTGAGGCTACTTTTTTGGAGCTGAATGATGCGATTTTGGAATCGGTTAACTATACTAAGGATCAAATGACTTCCTTTTTCATTTGTGAAGATGACTGGGAAAAGAAAACGGAAATCACTTTAATGGAGATGGATACCAACTTCGAAGACGACTCTTGGGTAATGGCAGAAACCCGACTCAGCGAATTATTGGAAGACGAAAAACAACGGCTGATCTTCGTTTTCGATAATATGACCGAACGATCTTTCTTTATGGAATTACGAGAAATCATTCCGGGTAAAAATTTAGAAAAAGCTATCTGCTCCAAATCTAAAGGTAACCCTCCTGCTCAATTAATGGATTTTGACGAACTGGATAAAGTCTCAAATAACACCGATACCGGACTCGGAGAGAATTTCTATGGTGATGAATCTTTCGACCCGTCAGAACTGGATGAGGAAGGCTACAACGATTTGGATATGACTGAAGGAAACAATTCTTTCAATGATTATTAATTTCCCTATCGCAATATAAGACAATGGCACTAAATTTTTAAATAACCGTTGTAGTTATCACATATTTATTTAGTTTACCTCAACAAAGCAGGTCTTGTTGAGGTATTTTTTTATAATTTCCAATCTTATAGTGATGACAAGGCACTTCACACCCATGTGAGTAATAAAATCTAAAAGCCTGTTTAAATTTTGCATGCACTCTTTCAAGAGCTATTTCCAAGATCCAGATGCAATAAAAAATAAAAGAGTTATCTGTCAAATACCAGATAACTCCTTTTATTAGACCATCTTTCAATTATAGAATTTGAAAAAATGGCTCAAAAAACTATTTAGAATGTTTAATCTCCAGTGTTCGAGGATTATTGTCTACTGCGGTTTCCCCAAGTCGGGAAAAACTGGCTTTCGTAACATAACCATCAGCATCGGTCTCATATTTCCAGCTTCCATTATCTTTCCAAGCCGACTCGGAATTACCAATTTCCGTATGTACAAGATTTCGACTTTGCACACCTGTCAGTCCTGCATATACCAATTCCTCAAGCCATGAAGTCCGTTCAGAAAAATCAAAATTTTCTTTATTTACTAAATTATCATAATAAGTATATACAGCTATATCAGACTCACCTTGGCTATTACCGTAACGAATTTCCACTAAATTACCATCAGTCCAAATATATTCTTCCCATTCATACTTTTGTTCAGTACGAATCAAATGGTTTTCCGAGTCATAAGCATACGTAGTAACCTCCTGTATATTACCTGGACGTCCTTCTTCGGCACGAACAACATAACCGACATCATTCAAATAAGCGGTTATAAAATAATCTTCATCTCGATCGGAAGAAATATAAACAACGTTGTCCCCATATTCATAAGTAAGCGTTTCAATATAAACACTCCCGTCATAATCAGTATTCTTTTCCTTCCATGTTTTCAATCGTCCCTGTTTATCATAAGTCAACTCTATTCGCTGATTCTCCACATCTACATTTTGAGGGAAATAATAAAACATTTCTGAAATCAATCCAGCAACAGAAGTTTCCCCTTCCTCTGGGATCTCTCCACTTTCGGTCAAAGCTTTTTGTTCCACTGTAATCAATATTTTCGTTTCTCCACACTCTACAGTTACAACAGCTTTTCTGTCTTTCCCCGTCAAATTCTTATCCAAAAAAATCCGGATCACATAATCACCTGCAACATCACCATGATCGGGAGAAACTGTCACCCATTCTCCTGCACGCATTACAGAAGAAACCTGCAATTCATCGGACTGCAACTCCGAAACTGTCGCCCTCCAAGGACCTACCGTAGTAAAAGAAATTCCACTTGCCGGTGTTCCTGAAGTTTCATCAGCATAAGCTGTATAACTCAAAGAAGTTCCTGGTGCTAATTCTAAATCTTGCTTATCATCGTTTGAACAAGCAACAAAAAGCACAGCTACCAATAATACAAAAAAGGATTTTTTCATAAGTAAACCTAAAATAACAAATGCGCCCGTGCCTCAGCAATAATTCTCCAACATAAAAAATGCAGCACCGAAAGTTTCCCTAACAAAAGCCTGAAATAACTCGCACTTTTCAATATCTATCCATAATTATTACAAAAATAAATAACATATTGAAATAAACAATCCACACCTTATATTGAAAATACTAAAAATAGCAAAAGATCATAAATCAAGAAAAAATACTCTCAAAAAAAACTCTCAAACCTGACCGAAACAAAATTTAGACTATTCCTAAATTTTAACATTCTCTTAAAATATAAAATAGCAGAACCTTTTAAATTCCGCTATTTCATATTTAAGCTCCCTAATCGAAAGCTACTTGACTGCAGGCCGTAAAGCTTCCATGATCTTAGCTTCCAATTCTTCCGCCAACTCCGGATTATCCTGAATGCACTTCTTCGCAGCATCTCTACCCTGTCCGAGTTTTGTATCATCATAGCTAAACCAAGAGCCGCTTTTTTTGATTATGCCTTTTTCCACTCCCAAATCAATAATCTCTCCTGCACGAGAAATACCTTCTCCGAACATAATATCGAACTCGGCTTTACGGAAAGGAGGAGCAACTTTATTTTTCACGACTTTTACTCTCGTCTGATTACCGATCACCTCATCCCCATCTTTAATTTGACTGATCCGGCGTATATCCAACCGAACAGAAGCATAAAACTTTAAGGCATTTCCTCCTGTCGTTGTTTCCGGATTACCGAACATTACACCTAATTTATCACGCAACTGATTGATAAATATACAAGTAGTATTCGTCTTGCTTATCGTAGCCGTCAATTTACGCAAAGCCTGAGACATAAGACGCGCTTGTAATCCCATCTTAGATTCTCCCATATCTCCTTCTAACTCGGCCTTAGGAGTCAACGCCGCAACCGAATCAATAACAACAATATCTACGGCAGAAGAGCGTATCAGTTGCTCTGCGATCTCCAATGCCTGTTCTCCGCTATCCGGTTGAGATATCCATAAATTCTCTACATCGACCCCTAACTTTTCTGCATAAAAACGGTCAAAAGCATGTTCTGCATCTATAATTGCCGCAATACCGCCAGCTTTCTGAGCTTCGGCAATAGCATGGATCGCCAATGTCGTTTTACCGGAAGATTCCGGACCATAAATCTCGATCACACGACCTCGAGGAAAACCTCCGACACCCAGAGCAGCATTCAGACCAATAGAACCCGTAGGAATTACTGCAATCTCATCGATATGGTCATCTCCCATCTTCATAATTGCACCCTTACCATAATTCTTTTCTATTTTGTCCATAGCGGCCTGCAAAGCTTTTAACTTTTCGCTCGGAACAGGAATTTTACCCATCGGAACTTTTTTTTCTTCTGTATTCTCCATATTTATCCTATTTTACTTTTTATTCAAAATTTGACCAGCATGTTCTTTCGTATTTACTTTTTCTATCACACGCTCTATCACTCCATTCTCATCGATCAGAAATGTTGTCCTTAAAGTTCCCATATACGATCTACCGGCCATCTTCTTCTCCGCCCATACACCAAATTCCTGATTCAGGCGGGTATCGGTATCGGCTATCAAAGAGAACGGCAACGATTGTTTTTCTATAAATTTTTGATGAGACTTTTCACTATCTTTACTTACCCCGATTATTTCATACCCTGCTTTCTGCAACTCAGAATATGCATCCCGCAAGCTACAAGCTTCTGCCGTACATCCGGGAGTATTATCCTTAGGATAAAAATAAAGTACCAATTTTTTACCTTTAAAATCTTCCCTTTTCAACTCTTTTCCTGTCTGGTCATACCCCAGAATTTCAGGTATTTTATCTCCGACTTTTAATGCCATAATTAAATATTTTATTTCTCAAAGATAAGAATTTATATAAAAATATCAAGGTTTTCCAGCCCGTTTATAACATTCATTCCTGTACCATTGACAATGCAAATTAAACAAACATATATGCCAAATAACAGCATATATAATAATTTCTTTATAAAATCTTTCCGGATAATATAGATATTGACCGTAAATTATTATTTTTTGATTTGTTATTTATTGTACTCTCTTTCGGATTTTCGCTATTTTGCACTGTATAAAAAACAATTTAATCGCTAAATTCATATTTTCAATCGATGAAAAAATATTACTTATTATTTTATCTCATACTCTTAAATTTTACCGTTACGGCCAATAATCGGATAGAAACCCTTCTGTCTATTCTAAAAAGTAATGAACCCGATTATATTTTCGTTGTTGCTCATCGAGGGTATTGGCGACATGCCCCTGAAAATTCTATTGCGGCAATAAAAAGCGCCATATCGATAGGAGCGGATATGGTCGAAATTGATATACAAAAGACCAAAGACGGAGATTTCGTCTTAATGCATGATAATAATATAGATCGCACGACAAACGGGAAAGGGTATATAAGTAACTATACGGTAAAGGAACTCAAAAACTTCAGGTTGCGTCACAACGACGGAAAACTCTCTAATGAGACCATCCCGACTTTAAAAGAGGCATTATCGGCTTGTAAAGGCAAAATTCTTGTCAATATCGATAAAGGAGAAAATTATTTATCAGATATTGAACCCATTATCAAAGAAACCGAAATGGAAAACCATATAGTTTTAAAAGGTCGCAGTTCTGTAAATGATACAAAAGAGAAATTATCACGGTACAAGAATATCATATATATGCCTATTGTCGATTTAGATACATCCGGAGCTATTCCATATATCGATTCTTTTTTAAAAGATTTTCAACCGATAGCAATGGAAATAAGTTTTAAAACCGATGATTTCGAGCAATTATCTTATATCGATAAGATAGCCGAATCGAATTGTCGGATATGGATCAATACCCTATGGGAAAGTCTATGCGGAGGACATGACGATGAAAAAGCGATCAATGATCCAGATAATAATTGGGGATGGGTTCTGAAAAATGGAGCAACGATAATTCAAACAGATCGTCCTAAAGAACTAATAACCTATTTAGAACGAAAAGGGTTACGAAAAAAACATCGGTAACTGTTTCTTATCAAAACCTCGAAAACAGTAAAAAAGGTTTATACAAAAATTAATTAGGTTCTAAAAATAATATTGTCATTCCGGATTTTACGATCTACCGAAATTCAGCTCTTTTCCAGAATGACAATAATTCATATATAATCGTTCAAAAACGAATGTCGATCAGACTTCCAAGTCTTCATTAAATATTTCATGCCAAGGTAATCCTTGCTTATTCAGCTGTTCCATAAACGGATCAGGATCGAATTCCTCGACATTATAGACTCCGGGCTTTTTCCACAGACCTTTTAAGAACATCATAGCACCTATCATAGCCGGTACTCCGGTAGTATAGCTGACCCCTTGTGCTCCTGTTTCGAGATAAGCGGCATGATGGCTGCAATTATTATATACATAATAGGTCATCTCCTTACCGTCCTTATCAATACCCTTAATACGACAACCGATAGACGTTTCACCTATATAATTTTCACCGAGCTCTCCGGGATTAGGAAGCACTGCTTTCAAAAATTGTATCGGAACAATTTCTACACCATTATACATAATAGGATCAATACGTGCCATTCCTATATTCTGAATTACTCTCAAATGAGTCAAATATTCCTGTCCGAAAGTCATCCAGAAACGCGCACGTTTCAATGTAGGATAATTTTTTACCAACGACTCCAATTCTTCATGGTAAATCACATATGATTCTTTCGGACCTATATTGGGATAATTCAAGGGCTTATGAATTTCATGAGGCTCGGTATAAATCCATTTGCCGTTTTCATAATACTTCCCCTTTTGCGTAACCTCCCGAATATTAATTTCCGGATTAAAGTTTGTCGCAAAAGCTTTACCATGATCTCCGGCATTGCAATCGACAATATCCAAATAATGCATTTCTTTAAAATAATGCTTTGCGGCATAAGCAGTATATACACCCGATACACCCGGATCAAAGCCGCATCCCAAAATAGCCGTCAATCCCGCTTCTTTAAAACGTTCCTGATATGCCCACTGCCACTTATACTCAAATTTAGCTTCATCAAGCGGTTCATAATTTGCCGTATCCAAATAATTTACACCGCAAGCTAAACAAGCATCCATAATCGTCAAATCCTGATAAGGAAGTGCAACATTAATTACAATATCCGGCTTATGCGTATTGAACAACTTTATCAATTCGTTTACATTATCGGCATCCACCTGATCTGTGGTTATTCGGTCGCTACCGATTGCCTTTGCAATAGCATCGCATTTCGATTTTGTCCGGCTTGCCAACACAATTTCTGTAAAAACATCCGGATTTTGCGCTACTTTATGAGCGACTACCGTACCTACACCGCCAGCTCCTATAATTAAAACTTTTCCCATCCTTAATACTTTACTTTATTTCGGTTAAATATTTGTCGGATACTCAATTTATTCCGATCCATAAACTTCCCACAAAGATACGACTTTTTAAAAAGATACAAAGCTACGTCTATTAAGATTCTTAAAAGCAATTTTTTTAAACCTCAATTGTGTGTAGAATCTGAGAACTATGTCTGGTTCAACTTTTCTATAAAATAACGGCATACTTTCTCATACCTATATATCAGATAGAACAATATCATATTCAATATCGTAAGCTCGAATAGAAAATAAAGCCACAGAATATTAAGTAAAACAGCTATAAATAACGTAATAATCCGGATATTAAAAGATAGCATATTGCCATACATCATCAACGGAATACTTTTTTCCTTAAACTGCTCTCTCAGCCAATCCGGAATATTGTTGCCAAACCGTTTTTTTAATAACCGGCGCAATTCCTGCATATCGGGAGTAAATCTTTCTTGAGAAACCGTATATTGGAGATAGAAAAATAAAAGAAATTTCCTGAAAAAATCGGTTTTCCAACTCAACCTTTTATACTTTAAATGTAATCGTGTCTTATACTCAAGCTCACAGACTGATCTTTTCCATGAAAAAAGAAAATAAAAATTACGGTAATAATCAATAGCCGAAGCCTGCCTGAGATGAAAATATCCGGTAATCAAAGCTAAAAAAAAGACAGAAAAATCCCAACCGGAATTCATCAGACGCAAACATAACGCGACATAAACGGAAATAGACCACACACAGCCGCTTAAACGATCTAAAATCCGTCCCGACCGAGAAAAACGTCCGATCATTCGGGCTAACTGTCCATCGGTACAGTCCAAAAGGTGTGTACAAAGTAATAGTGATACCCCAATTATATTATACCATATATCTTCAAAATATAAAAAAAATCCGGAAGATATTCCCAATAATATAGAGATAACAGTAATAGTATTAGGTAACAAACCTAACTTATGAAAAAATAAAGCACAACGATATCCGATCGGGCGAAAAAACAGTAAATCTACAGGATCTTCAGTATCGATCGATTTCAATGCACCTTCAAACATAATGTTTTGATGCCTGTTTTGTTTCATATATCCTCCCCTTCTAAACGCAACTATATGCGTTTCACATCCCAATCAACAATAACCCTATTTAAACGTAAGTGATAAGAGTGCTCAACTTAAACATAATATAATAGACATTTAAAAATTCAAGTATTCTTCAATATTCATATCTATAATAAATGCCATCTTTTATCCTTTCCAAAAACCCTTTTCATTTATCTATTACTAACCGTTTAATTCCATTTTTGTTTTGAAAAAGACTCTTTTCAATCAAGATAAAATCAAAATAACACCTAAAAGCCTATCTAAATTTTCCAATAAAGGAACTTTCAAAACTGATCCGAGCAGGATTTAAACAGGCTTTAAATCTCACGTATTCATCAATTCCCTATTAACGAAAGCATTGTCAACAACAGATTTTCTTCCCCGTAAGAATACTCATTAGACACACTTTTCCCTCTCAATTTCATTACCCGCAAAATACATTGCTTTTCTTACAATGAAACTAAGAACCTGTCTATAACATATCAAACCTTTTGAGTCTTTTTTTGCTCTGCTTTTCGATTCTGATAAAGAACACGACAAGTTATGTAATGTATAAAGAACGAAAGAAAATTCAAAAAAAGACCGACACTTCAATTATTTTATCAGAAAATTTAAACGAATTTCAGAAAACTTATTCTTTTTCTGGAGTATTAAGGTCAAGAACTTCATTATCTCCACTTTTATCAAAATATTGACGACGAAGAGGATTAGCTCTCATTTGACGATAGTTATTACGGCAAGCAAAAACATCCAATGCTAAATAAAGTGCATGACGGAACGACTCTTCCGAAGCTTTATTTTCTCCTGCAATATCGTATGCCGTACCATGAGCCGGCGAAGTGCGAACAAAGGGAAGCCCGGCAGTATAATTCACTCCATCTTCCATCGCTAAAGTCTTAAATGGGGCAAGTCCTTGATCGTGATACATAGCCAAAACACCATCGAACTTAGAAAAATGGCCTGAACCAAAAAATCCGTCAGCCGCATAAGGTCCGAAACAGAGAATATCCATTTCTTCAGCCTCTTTCAATGCCGGAATAATAATCTCTTTTTCTTCATTTCCAAGAAGTCCGTCTTCTCCGGCATGCGGATTCAATGACAAAACCGCAATACGAGGCTTTACAATACCGAAATCTTGTTTCAAACAGTGATTGAAAATACGCAATTTCTGTACAATATCCGATTTGGTAATTCGAGAAGGAACTTCAGATAAAGGAATGTGTCCTGTTACTAAAGCTACACGCAAAATGTCATTCAATAATATCATTAAAGATTTTTTACCCTTCCCTAATTTTTTCTCCAAATACTCGGTATGTCCGGGAAACTCAAATTTATCGGACTGAATCGTATGCTTGTTAATAGGTGCTGTCACCAACACATCGATCAACCCGTTTTCCAAGTCACTCGTCGCACTCTCTAATGCCCGGTAAGCAGCCTCACCCGCCTGAGCAGTAGGTCTCGACAACTCGACTTTTACCTCTTCATCGATACAGTTGATCATATTCAACTTCATATCCGAAATTTGCTCGGCACTGGTAATAATGTTAAAATTAATAGCCGGTAAATCCAATGCCTTGCGATGATATGCCGCTACCTTAGAAGAACCGTACACCACAGGGGTACACATCTCCGTTATACGAGGATCGGACAATGTCTTCAAAATAACTTCATATCCGACGCCATTAATATCACCTTGAGTAATTCCTACTTTAATCTTATAATCTTGTTCCATGAGTTTTTATTCTTTATATAAGACAGACAAATACTATTTTAGTATTATACTTGCCTAATTTAATGCTCTAAGATAAGCAATTATTTTAACATAATATCTCTATACGGTCATAATATATAAGCTCATTCAGCATTTATTGTCGATCTCGCCTTTTTTTGCAGTAGATAACATTCCGCATGCAGCGAATATATCTTCACCTCGCGATGTGCGTATCGTACAAGTAAATCCCTTACGATTCAAATAATCCCTGAAAATAACCATATCCGATTCTATTGACGTTTTAAGGTTTACTCCCGGAATTGCATGAAAACGAATCAAATTTATCCGACAATCCAATCCTTTTAACAACCTTGCCAGTGCCTCTGCATGTCTAAGAGAATCATTAAAACCACTGAACATGATATATTCGAATGATAGCCTGCGCTGATGACTGAAATCATAATTCCGGAGCAGTGATATTATATCTGCAATAGGATATGCTTTCTGTACAGGCATAATAGACAAGCGTTCCTCCGGAAAAGGATTATGCAAACTTACAGCCAAATGGCAATCCGTTTCATCTAAAAAACGGGCTAAATTTCGTTTTACTCCAATCGTAGAGACGGTTATTCTTTTCGGACTCCATGCAAATCCCCACTTTGCAGTCAAAATGGTCAAAGCTTTCATTACTTCATCCAAATTGTCCAACGGTTCGCCCATTCCCATGAATACCAAATTTGTCAATGTGGCGGTTTCCGGTATGGAAATAATCTGATTCATAATTTCCCGAGCTGTAAGCTGAGAGTTAAACCCCTGCTTACCGGTCATACAGAAATAGCAATTCATCTTACACCCTACCTGAGATGAGACACATAGGGTTGCCCTCTCCCGATCGGGAATATACACAGATTCGACAAAGTTTCCGGAAGCTGTTTTAAAGAGGTATTTGACTGTCCCGTCCACCGAACGCATCTCCTCCACTGGAGCAGAATATCCTATCTCATACTCAGCTGTAAGACGCTCACGATTCAGTTTAGACAAGTTCGTCATTTCATCAATACTCCGAACCTGTTTTTCATACAGCCATGCAGCCATCTGTCCAGCCGTAAAACGAGGCATTCCCATACGGGTAACAATCCCGATGAGCTCATCTAATGTTTTCCCTGCCAAATATTCCTTTTCCACTCGCTTTGCTATTTAATACAAAAATAAACAAAGAGTATAAAGAACACAACGGAATATCTAAAAATCTTTATTCCCGGCCAAAAGAATAAGCGACTGTTTAAATTTACATGAGTCTCAGGTTGAAAGTTTCTTTTAAGAATGTTTTTCTTTTTACGAGGACGATTAACGAATTATCTGACGGGTAAAAAAACTAAAACAGACCGGAAGAAAACGCAAAGATGATCTAATACTATTTTCTTTATTGAAAAATTTGAACTGGTTCTAAAATAAAAAAGGAGGATTTATCATCCTCCCCTTTTTTATCATTATCGATTTAGAAAAACTTTACACGATTATTTTCTATATCAGCTTTATCTTTCATAACTTCCATAACCTGGCTGGAAAGAATCGAATACATCATCTGTTCATATTTCTGTTTTTCCATTTCGGCATTCATAGGAACTGAACTTTCGTCTTTCTTAGTCACAGCCAACACATACACACCATTATTACCCTTGACCGGACCTTGCAACTGCCCTACCGAAGCATAAGGAGCAACACCGCACAATGCCGGCTCACGACCGATACCCGTAATTACAGAAGTATTGAATGTTACAAACTTAGCAGTATCAATCTTAGAGCTCATAGCTGAAGCATAAGCATCAAGAGTTTTCGGTGATTTCTCTGACAATGACTTCATAATCATATCTGCCTTTTTATCAGCTAACAACTGCATTTTAAGATAGCTTTCGATATTTTTTAACGGAGCATAACCTGCAGGAGTTACATTTGTAAGAGCTGCTACTAAAAATTTATTTTCTATGTTGAAAATTTCAGAGATGTCACCTTTATCCGATTTATAAGCCCATTTCACGATTTCACGTCCGTCATTCAACATACCTACGCTAATATCTTCAGGAGTCAGTTCAACCGTATTCAAGGAGAATCCTTTATCCTTTGCATTTTTTTCGAATGACTCCAACTTACCGTTTTCAGCGATATAAGAGCTTACCTTGTTATATAATGTACTATAAGTCTCTGAACTCGGACGTACTTTTAGAACCAATTGTGCCACCTTAGCTTTAGGTACAGAAGCCGTACGCTCTGTTACCTGTATAATATGTTGACCATAAGGAGTTTCTACTGTAAGATATCCTGATCCTCCATTAAAAGTGGAAGAAACGAACTTTTGTCCGAATTGTACAGCAGAAGTTTCTGTCAACCAACCGAGATCACCGCCATTTGCAGCCGAATTTTGATCTACCGAAAACTGTTTTGCCAAGGCTGTAAAATCACCACCGTTTTTCAAAACATTCAAAACACTGTCCATTTGGGCCTTCACCTTTGCATCTGCCTGAAGAGGGAACATAATATGACGTACTTTGACAGAATCGGGAGCTACGCTCTTACCCATCAAACGGTACATTTTATATGACTCATCTTCAAAAACAGGACCATAAACTTCATTTATTTGAGCAGTTTCTACAAATCTTTTCATTTCCGGATCCATGTCTCTTTGAGCAACGTATGCATCTACATAAGGAACATCCGTATTAAAGCTCAACATTCCGGCAATATCGTCCGTCGTAGAAAAATTCGCTTTGAGATTATTAATCTTCTCTTCGGTCGTCTTATAATCTCCTTCACTCGGAACTATATCTACCGCAAAGAACTTTACCTCTCGTTTTTCATCCTGCTTAAAGTTTTCTTTCTGTTTATTGTATAGATCCTTCAATTCAGATTCACTGATAACTACCGTAGAATCGGGTATAGAAGCATAAGATTGTTCTGCATACGCAAAATCTACACTATTTTTAGCACCGTTATAAGCAGCTTCCAAATCGAGTTTATTCGGAGCCATAGATTTAGACAATAAAGTGAAATATTTTCCGATCAACTGTTGTTGTTTCACAGTCTTTTCAATATTTAACCAAGCCTCACGTCGAGCTCTGAGCTGTTGCGCCATTTCTCCATCAAGATTCGACTCATCTTCATTAAGGACCACTTGCAAGAAATTCAATAACAAATCTTTATTAAATACTCCGGTTTGAGGATCGGTAAATTGTTGTCTTACCATAGGTACGATATTATCCCCCTGCAACAAATCTGCCAACTCTTCTTTAGATACCGTAAGACCCAATTCGGCAGTAGCATCCGTCAACAAAATATCCTGCACCATCTGATCATATACTTCCTTGTTTATACGAGAAGCTGCACCTTCGGGAAGAGACATGCCATATTGTCTTCTATACATATTCTGCATCTCTTCGGTACGAGTCTGAACTTGTGCCTGAAATTCTTCCGGAGTAATTTTTTTACCGTTAACCACCGCTATTTTATTGCGGTTCATGTTAAAGAAAGTATGACCTGAATTTAAAAGGTCTCCCACGATAAAAGCCAGTAAAGCCACCCCGATCACTCCGACAAGAAGGCCGGCTTTACCTCTGATTTTTTGTAACGTAGCCATTTATTAGATTGTGTTTTTAGTTTTATATTTTTTTAAATTATTTTCCAAGTAAGTGCACGAAGATACGAAAAAAAGCATTTATAAACATATCGTAAAGTCAAAAATTTCCTTTAGTTCTCAATTTTCATTTTCACCAATTCTATTTTGGTTCTGTTTCCTTTTAATATTTCAAATTTATAATTCTCTATTTCAATCATTTCTCCGGGCTTAGGTATCGTTTTGTAATGATAAAGGATATATCCGGCAATCGTCATATACTCATCAGACTCGGGTAATCCTATATCAAAAAGCTCATTGATCTTTTCTATTTCAACACGTCCTGAAAACTCATAACAGTTTTCTCCGGTTCTCCGTGCAATATAATTCAACGTATCGTGCTCGTCTTCAATATCTCCAAATATTTCCTCGACCAAATCTTCAAGCGTCACGACACCGGCAGTTCCACCGAACTCATCCACAACAACAGCAATACTTTTTTTCTGTTGCATCAAATTTTTCATTAATTTCTGAGCGGTCATCGTCTCCGGAACTAACAATATCGGCTTAATATAAGATTTCCAATCTGCCGCCTGTTTAAACATTTCGGAAGAATGCATATAACCTAATACATTATCGATATTACCCCTAAAAACCAATATTTTAGAAAGTCCGGTTTCAATAAACAGAGAAATCAAATCTCTCTCCGACGACATATCAATATCGACCGCTACGATTTCCGTACGGGGGATCATACATTCACGGATGCGTAAATTAGAAAAATCCAAAGCATTCTGGAAAATTTTAACTTCCGTATCAACTTCTGCTTCTCCCTGCGACTTATCTATGCTTTGCTGAATAAAAAAATCGAGATCGACCTTACTCATAGCCCCATCATCCCCAGCCCGATCAATGCGAACCCCGCCTATTCTTAAAATTCCGGATGAAAGCAAAGATGTAAATTTTGCAATCGGATATAATAATAAATAAAATATATAAAGCGGTATGGCAAAAACTTTCAATGATAAATTGGGATTAATTCGAAAAATGGTTTTAGGTAAAAATTCCGCTGTTAAAAGAATTATCAAAGTCGATACGACAGTCTGTCCCAATATAACAAACACTTCCTGATTCCAAATTAATGAAAATACCGGAGAGAGCAAATCGGCCATACCTATACCATAAACGACCAATGCAATATTATTGCCGACAAGCATTGTAGAAATAAACTCTTCCTGATGATGATAAAACAAATTCAGAATACGCCCAAGAAGCGTCTTCTTCTTCATATCCAATTCAAAACGGACCTTATTTGAAGATACAAACGCAATTTCTATGCCCGAAAAAAATGCAGACATCAGCAACGGAATAATTATCATAAAGACCGTAGTCATGATTGTCCTCCTTTCTTTTGCGGTGCATAACGACGAGCATTCGTATTTCTCACATTCTTTAAACTGTCCGATTCTCCCCGCTGCTCTTCGGCAGGTGATTTCATCGGGAAAATTCCAGTCGTCCGACGTATCGTGTACTGAGTCATAGGTTCATTAGAGACAAAACCAATCCCTTCAATTATACGATCCACTTTTTCAATATGGATAGCGCTATCTGAATATATCTCCCGTTTTTTTTGATCCCAGAAAAGCAACTCGGTAAAGAACCTCTCATCTTGTAAATTAGCCATTTTTACATTCCCCCTGAGTTCCCAAAGCTGCTTATATTTGTAAAAAATAGCAGAATCTCCCATAATAAAAGCATCTACATGAAAATTCTCGTCGAACTTTTCCACATAAATTCCTTGTGGGAATAGCCAATACGGTTCTTTTGCATTTTCAAACATCAACCATTCTTTAGCCTTGATACGATAACGAGTAACACCCGAATCCGAAATCAATGTCGTCACATCGAAACTACTTAACGAGGGAACTTTATGCGGGTCTGAAAAAGCTTTAACCACTTCATTTTTTACTTTTTTCTCACAAGAACTAAAAAAAACGGACATTAAAATAAATGCTACTGCAAACGCAATACCGGTAAGCGGAAATCCAAATAAAGTTCTGCGAATCGTATTCATTCTGTCTTTCGGTTCTTTATATTAAAGGCAAAATTAAATATTTAGTTACAGAGCCGCAATTAATATCTCTCTTTTTATTGATTTTATAAAAAACAGAAAGAGATGTTATTTCCTTTTATCGAACAACATCTCTTTATATTTTGTAAAAAACGGTTATTCAAATTTTCGTTTAAAGAACCAAAGTTCATTAAAGGTAAGACTCAATGAAACTCTTAAAAAGTTTTCACGAATAAACGATGTCGGAGTAGATTGCCTGTTTAAATATTCCAAAGAAAGGTTCAATACAGATTTATCTCGTTTTACCGGAAATCCGAAACCGCAAGTAATCCCGTATTCATCTATATCACATCCCTTTACTTTCAAATAAGAATGATTATAAAATGCCCCTAACCGATAACGCATACGCTTCATATAATTCCCAGACATCGGATTTGGCAAAAACTCCGCACCGACAGCCACTTTTAAACGATTGTTCAAACTATCTTTCACTCCGTCATATCTCACACTGCTCCAATCCTGAAAAGTAACATCAGCTCCTACTGTCAATCGTTCATCCCATACATAGGTAAAACCAGCACCTATAGAGGTAGGAAGAGAATATTTCGATTTTATACTCGATGAATCCGATCTCGATATAGAAGTCGACCCGGAAGTCGTAGAATAAACTTCCTCATAAGTATAAGTGCGACCGAGCAATTTCTTCTCAGGAGTATAAACTGCCCCTACGGTAATCCGATTTTTCTTATTTATATTGTGCGTATATTGCAACCCGAACTCAACTCGAAAATCCGAAACATGCAACTTTTTCAAGAAAATACTTCCGATCGTATTATCCGTAGGCAACAATGTCGTCGTATGCTCTATATTTCCAAAAAGATACGACATATTAGCCCCAAGATAAAGGCCTTTATAGATATGTCCGCTCAACCCGATAAAAGCCTGACTGATACCTCCCTCCCCGACTTGTGTATAAGAACCGTTCGGTATCGAACCGCCAAAACTGTATCCTACTGAAGAAAACGGAGTCAATCCGGCACTTCCCGCCATATGACGTCCCAACGGGAACTGCAAAGCGACATAATCTAAGTTACCGTTTATTTCAGATTCTTTCAAAGAATTTTCTTTCATCCATGTATTTTGCAAACTGACTCCTATATCGAAAAGAAATGTCAAAGAATCCATTGCCGCATACGAAGCCGGGTTCTTTATATTAATCTGGCGTCCGCTTTGAAATCCATATCCGACTCCACCCATTCCTCGATTCGCACCGACCGCATTATCTTCCAGAATACCATACCCGTAACGTGAATACGGAGAATTCGTGTTATTCTGCGCCAAACTACTCATTCCCCCTAACAAGGACAACGCTATTAAGACAATAGATATTTTATTTTTCAGCATTATAATAAAGTATTCTGTTTAATCCTTTTAATACAATATTTTTATCCACAAATATGGGAGTTTTTAATTTTTCAGCCAATAAAAAAGCATCTCCACCCGTTAAAAAAACCAAAAGATCCGGATATATAGCTTTCAATTCCCGAATATAACCGTCCATCTCAAATAAAACCCCCTGTATCACTCCAGCACGTATCGCAGTTTCCGTATCTGTACCCATAAGCGGAAAATCTCCGATTTTTTCGACCAAAGGCAATTTCCCGGTAAAATGATTCAATGCTTTCAACCGCATCCTGATACCCGGAGCGATATTTCCTCCGGTAAACACTCCTTGTTTCAGCAACAAATCATACGTAATTGCCGTACCGGCATCGATTATCAATATATTACAATCCGGTTTTTCATAAAAAGCGCCTACCACTCCCGCAATCCTGTCTCGTCCCAATGTCTCAGGTGTTCCGTACTCTATTTTTACGGGCAGCGGAGTATCGGCATCCAAAAAACAAAACCGGGATATTCTTTCCTGCAGATAGTCCAGAAAACAAAAAGGGACATCAACCACTGAAGAATAAATACACGACATAACCTGATATTTATCAAGCAAAGTATCAATAAGCAGCTTATCCGGTTTTGCAACAGTCATTACATATTCTAACTTATCTTGACAGAATAAAGCAACTTTTGTCGTCGTATTTCCCTGATCTATGATTAGATTCACATTTGCAAATTTTGGACAAAGGTATAAAAATAGCTCAATCGCTTTTGAGGAATGGCTAATAATTTCCTTTTTTTTCACGCTTTTTAAAAATGCACGCTCTCGACCCGACAAATTCATAAAAAAAGGTTGTATCGGACGACAAAACTTTTAGAAACAAAAAAGATTATGTACGTTTGCGAAAAATAAAATTTAAAATGAAGAATATTTTTTCAGCTTCATGGCGTTTCATAAAAAAACACGTTACCTTAATGCGAATTTTGGTAGTATCATTTCTGTTTATTATGATTTTCGTAGATGAAAATAGTTTTATTCAAAGTTTTCTTTATGAACAACAGATTCATGGACTAAAAAAAGAAATACAACACTACCAAGGTGTTATTGAAGAAAGCAAGACCAAATTGAATGAACTGCAATCGAACGAAAAAAACCTTGAAAAATTCGCTCGGGAACAATATTTAATGAAGAAAGATAATGAGGATATTTACATAATAACAGACGAAGAACAAAAATGAACAACAAAATACGCAATATGATTTTAGTCGTTTCGGCCCTGTTTATTCTGGCAGGAACAGCATTATATTTATTCCGGTTACCATTCACCGTTTATATATTCGCTGCAGGAGCTGTAGGAATGACTATTGCCCGTGCGGCAAATCTTTATAAAGGCTCGAATTTCAGACTCAAACGCTTATATCGCATAGAATTGATTGCAGCTCTAATCACCATCGGGTCTGCTTGGTTTATGTTTAAACAACAAAACGAATGGATTCTGTTACTGCTCGTTGCAGCATTCTTGCAACTATACACCTCTTTTATGATTCCAAGAGTAGAGAAAAACGGGAAATGACCTTCAAATAAAAAAGAAAGGTGAAGTTCGTTGAACTTCACCTTTCTTTTTTATTTGAAATCCGAAAATATTATTCGGCAACTACTTCAAACGGGATTTCTACACTTACCTCTTTATGAAGTTTCAAAATCGCTTTATAAGCACCAACCTCTTTTACAGATTCTTTAATGTAGATAACTTTACGATCGATCTCATAACCGGCTTTTTCCAAAGCTTCCGCAATCTGAATATTGTTGACCGAACCAAAAATCTTACCTGTAGAACTTGCTTTAGCACCAATTGTCAAAGAAACTCCTTCCAATTTAGCCGCCAACTCTTTAGCATCATTTTTGATCTTCTCAAGCTTATGAGCACGTTGCTTCATGTTTTCAGCTAACATCTTCAGTGCAGAAGGAGTAGCGATAACAGCCTTACCTTGAGGGATAAGATAATTGCGACCATATCCGCTTTTAACGGTTACCACGTCATCTTTATACCCAAGATTTAAGATATCTTCTTTTAATATTACTTGCATTACTATTTTCCTCCTTCTTTAAATTATTTCATCATGTCTGTTACATAAGGAAGTAACGCCAGATGACGTGCTCTCTTTACAGCCTGAGCAATACGGCGTTGGAACTTCAACGAGGTACCGGTAATACGACGAGGTAAAATTTTACCTTGTTCGTTCAGAAACTTTTTCAAGAATTCGGGATCTTTATAATCGATATATTTGATACCGCTTTTTTTGAAACGACAGTATTTTTTCTTTTTAATGTCCACCGAGGGAGGAGTCAAATATCTGATTTCAGATTGATTTTGTTGTGCCATGACTTAATTCTCCTTTACTTCTTTTGATTTAACACTTCTTCTTTTTGCAGCATATTCTGCAGCGTATTTATCCATTCTGAAAGTCAAGAAACGGATAACACGTTCATCACGACGGAAATTAATTTCCAATTTTGCGATTACAGACGGATCTGCGTTAAACTCCAGCAATTGGTAGAAGCCTGTAGATTTTTTCTGGATAGGATAAGCCAATTTGCGTAATCCCCAGTTTTCTTCATTCACGATTTCAGCACCTTCTGCCACCAAGATCGCTTTGAATTTTTCTACCGCTTCCTTCATCTGTACATCAGATAAAACGGGAGTTAAAATGAAAACGGTTTCATAATGATTCATACTCGTTTAAATTAACTTGTTAGTTTAAATTTTTGAATTGCGGGGCAAAGGTAGTCATTATTTACTAAAATCCAAACACTTCGCTATTTTTATTTCAGAAGGTTCTGAAATTTTCTCAAGAATATCGTCCACTCAAATAAGAAACCTTTAAAACCTTCTTATGCACAGAAGTCAATATATAACAAGACAAGAATACAGCTTGCATTAATAACATTTTTTATCGACACCTCAACTAAAAAAATAAAATATTGTTCGTATTTTTGTTGTCTAAACAATTATTACATAATGAACCTTCTTGCTATCGACAACGAAATGCTATTCGCTTTATTAAGCGGCAAATTATCATCAGCAATCAATCGAAAATTATATAGAAGTTTTCGAAAAATAAACATAGATATTACTCCAGAACAGTGGACTGTTCTCTATTATTTATGGTCAAAAGACGGTGTCACGCAACAGGAGCTTTGCAATGCGACTTTCAAAGACAAACCAAGTATGACCCGCTTGATCGACAATCTTGAAAAACAAAGTCTGGTAACTCGTTCGGCAGATAAAAACGACCGACGCATCAATATTATCAATCTCACTGAAAAAGGACGAAATCTCGAAGAGATGACACAGCCCATAGTTGCAGCAACGATGAAAGCTGCTCTGAACGGATTAAATGAGGAGGAAATAGAAACCGCCCGCATTTTATTGAACAAAGTATTCAATAATGTGAAAATATCATTGGGAGATTAAACTTCCTTTCCTGCTTGCTGTTTTATCATTAAATGAAAAAACTCAACATCAAAATCATGAGAAAAAAAATCTTACTATTTCTCTTCTCAATCTTGTCGCTCAGCATAAATAGCTTTGCTCAATACCACGCGGATATATTAGGAGGAAACTTCGTCCAACGAACAATACAGATGCCCGATGATTATGAAGGAAAAGTTATTATCACTATCATTCGGAAAGAGGCCGCACACCCTACTACGAAAGCAATACTTTACGTACACGGATTCAACGATTATTTCTTTCAGAAATCACTGGCAGAACACTTCAATGACGCCGGATTTAATTTTTATGCCATCGACTTGCGAAAATACGGACGTTCAATGCTATCCAATCAATATCCATTCCAAGTTCACAACTTAAATGAATACTTTGCCGATATAGACACAACTTTGCAAATTATAAAAAAGGAAGGAAATCGTGAGATTTTATTGATGGGACATTCTACCGGAGGTTTAATAACCTCTCTTTTCTGTCACAAATACAGAAAAGCTCTCCCCATCCAAGGACTAATTTTAAACAGTCCGTTTCTTGACATGAACCAAAGCTGGTTCAAAGAAAAAATATTGATTCCCACAGTCTCTTTTTTCGCACTTTTTTCTAAAAAAACAAAAATAAAGCAAGGCATCTCTACTGCTTACGGAGAAAGTTTATTAAAATCGCATCATGGAGAATGGGAGTATGACACGACAAAAAAATTTATGCAATCTCCTCCTCTCACAACAGGATGGATACGAGCTATCCACCGGGGACAAAGAAAAATACACAAAGGATTAGATATTCCCTGTCCTGTTCTGGTACTTTACTCCAGTCGGTCAGTTTACGGAGACGAATGGAATCCCGAACATCAAACCGGAGATGGTGTGCTGGATGTAAAAGATATCGCTAAGTATGGCAAACGTTTGGGATCTAAAGTTACCGAAATAGAAATACAAGACGGAATGCATGATCTTATTCTTTCCAAGAAAGAAGCCAGAGATGCAACTTATCAGGCTATTTTTAATTGGGTAAAACAAAATCATTTGAACTAATCAAGTCTTGCGATCTTCTCAATCATTTATAAATTTATCGTATTGAAATAATGTGCGATAAATCACCAATTTATTCTTACGGATTAATAACCTGACTAAACTTGTCAACAAAGAAACACGATCAGGTCATTTTTACGTTTTTTCCGGTCTTTTTTCCCGTTTTCATTCATCAGACAGCCAGTTACACAACAACATCCTCGAAAGAAATTCTCAACCTGACCCGTGCAAAATTTATACAGGCTCTTAGAATAATAAAAAATAAAAAGAATAATACCGATTTACCAAAAATAAAATTATCTTTGTCTTATAAATAAGTGTTCATTGAAAAAAACATATCGAAAAGCGTCCAGTCTTTTTACTTTGTAACAAAACTACCAATTTATGTTATTATCAAAACGTGTAAAAATGGCTGGACGCCTGCGCTGTCATATATGCGTGGGCGTTCCTTTCATTTAAACGTTTGGGGATTGGTAGTTCCTGTTACAATACATGAAAGATAACTCTCCACGCTTTTTTTATGTCTTTTCTATACATAAACAACAATTTTTCATGCGTATTTATCGCTGCTAAAAGTTAAATTTATTCTATCAAACCTTTAAATATTTATTGTATGGATAAGATGATCATCGGTGAAAATGCCGGAAAAATCTGGCAGGCAATGAAAAATATAGAAGAAATATCAATCCCTGAATTAGCACGTAAACTCGATTTAAGTGCAGAAAGTACGGCTTTGGCAGCAGGATGGTTGGCGAGAGAAAATAAAATTTGTATTAAACAAAAAAATGGTGTAATCAAATTATTCAATGAAAACTATTATGCTTTCCGTTATTAATGAATATCAATCAAACATTTTCTATTTATAAACTATTTTATCAAAGCAGAACTGACATTCTGATTGCAAATAGCTAAAAAACAAAAGTCTTAAATATTACCTCAAAAAAATTTCTAACTCACTCGATACTTTTCTATAAAAAAAGAATGAACTTTGTCTTTAAAGTTCATTCCATTTTTACTGTTATTTTTCTTTTTATTAAAATACCAATCCAAGTTTAAAAGCAAATCCCTTCGCCTTATTTTCACTTTGAAAGTTCATCCCGATGTTCAATTTTTTATAATTAATACCAAAACCGACATTTGCTAAAAAGCCAGAACCTTCTATCTCCAGAACACCGATAGAACACCCCAAGCCTAAATCTATATAAGGAGCAAAATCATCTGTTACCGGATAATAACCTTTCATATCAAGAAAAACAGGAACTGTCATTCCCCAAACGGTTTCTAAATCGCCATCGTATTCATCAAAACTCAATATATCTTTATACGCATTAAATCCAAAACCGAGACCGACAAAAGCATACTTGCTGATTCTCGAACCATGAATAGTTTCGAAAACAACTCTGTCCAAACCGTTTTCACCTAAGCCTAAAGCATAACCGAGATTAACTTCTCCTTGATAACGAGGATACTTTTTATTATCTCCAACACTTTTCTGCGAAGATGAAGCATACGTCGACATTATATCCTTCTTTCCGTTTTGATATTTAATCATAAAAATCTCGGAAGCCGGGATTCTATACACCGGACCATCTTGATAATCCCACATTTTATATTTAATTTCATCTCCGGAGACCTCCATTACTTTCGACTTGATTTCTTCACCGTCTTTTTTAACAATTACATCTTGAGAATAAGCACTCATTCCCACTCCTATAAAACAGAGTAAACAAAAAAGAGTTTTAGAAATTCTTTTTGAAAAAACAGCATGCACAATCTTCACAAATTCCATATAACATCATTATTATATATTGCCTATAGTCTCCCCTGAATCAGCAAATACCACAATAAAAAAGCGTGGGAAACTGTTTAATATTTTACCTTAAATCAAACCCGACACATTAATCGTCAATCGGCCAACACCTAAAACATATCGTAAACCAATTATGATTTTATTTCCACCAGATTCATACAACTAAAAATATCGAGAATTCTAATATATGGTAATATTTAAAAACGCCTTCACTATAAAATAATCACTATAATTTCCTAATTATAAACCGATTTTAATAATATTGCAAAATTAGAAAATATTCCCTACCGAACCCTCGAATTATGGACTCTGACATCATTATTATATATATCTATATTTATCTAATAATCAATGATATTATCAAGAAAAATATATATTATCAAATAGAGAGGCAAGAAAAAGAAAACAGACTTAGAACCTCTCTAAATTTTCCGATAAAGAAATTCTATTAAATGCTTTTTATTCTCAAAATAAAAAATTAACAAAGAAAAATTTATGGTTTGTTTCTTATATTACTTAGATCTTCACAGACTATTACAACACAAGTAATCATATATTTAAAGCAATTCATAAAGTTCCGCAAGAAATAATTTTTATTTCTTGCGGAATAACTTGTATAAAAATAAATACCTTTTTAATATTCCCGAATACACTATCTATCAGACTCTGAGAGCCTGTCTAAATTTTCCGACAAAAAAGTATTATCAGGTCATTTTCGCGTTTTCTCTCGTCAGATAGCCCGCTATCATACTCGTAAAATCAGAAAAACATACTCGAAAGAAACTCTCAAAACTGACCCGAGTAAAATTTATACAGGCTCTAACCAACTATACTATTTCTAATCACGACTCTTTATCGAGACTATCATGTTCGTGATCAGCAATTTGCTTCTTTAATATTTCGATAGTCTTAGTAGCAATAGCCTTTTCCCGCTGAAGTTGTTTTATCTCAGACATCACCAAAGCAAGTTCATAAGAAGCGCTAATAGCTTCTCTCGTATTATCATCCATAATAAAAGAGAAAGGTCGCTTACCTTCATAACTTACCTTTATTTTTGCACCATTGCTATTATAAACCAAATCCGCCACGGAACGCATCTGTTTCCCTTTATACGTCACAACCTCAGTCGTATTTCCGGCATTTACAAAACGATAATTATTCGCACCGTCATAAGGAATAACCGCTGTAAGAGCAAATGTCCCGTCCGGCAGCTCAACTTTTACCGATTCATGATCCAATTTTGTCGCCCCGAAATAGACACTCATCAACTGCATCTGCCCATCTTCTGTCACCTGAATACGCAAGCATGAACGGTTGACACTCCCGGCATTCCGGTCTTTTTTGAAAACATAATTACCCTCTTCTTGATATTTCTCATCTTTCTGCAATTTAAATTTAGAGAGTAAATCTTTCTGAAAGGCTTGACGTATAGGCAGCAAACTATCCACATAAGCGAGATTACGCTCATTTATACTCAAATCCACACGACGCATCAATTGCATTCCGGCACGAATTTCATCAAATGCACGAGGATCGATCTTGGCAATACTGTCAATCGCAACTTTAGCTTGAGCATAATCCCCTTGCCGGTATAGCTCTTCTGCTTTCTGATATTGCTCGGCTGCCGGATTATTTTTCTTTGAACATGCCCCCAAAAACAAGGCTAAACCGACAATCGAAATAAAAAAGATTCTTTTCATATATTATCTATCTAAATATCATTTAATTCAATGTAACCCGATCTACACTCTTCACGCCTTTTACCGTCTTCAATTTTTTCATCAAAGCATTCAATGCAGACAAATCATCGACCAAAACTGTAATATGTCCCTGAAAAAGCCCGTCATTAGAGTCTATGGATATACCCCTCATCGTAATGTTTTTTTCCTTCGAAATGATCGATGTTATATTCGTTACAATACCGATATCATCATTTCCGACAACACGCAAAACAGTAGCATATTGAGAGCCTTGCTTTCCCGACCAACGTGCCTTAACGATTCTATACCCGAAGCGAGTTCTTAAAGCCAAAGCATTAGGACAATCCATTCGATGTATTTTAATGCTTCCCTGAGTAGAAACAAATCCGAATATATCATCTCCATAAATAGGATTACAACACTTCGATAACTTATAATCTATGCCCTTCAAATTCTGATCGATCACCAATACATCCTCTTTCCCCAATTCTTCGGAAGAAAGCGGTTGCACATAATTCTCCGCAGTACGCGACTCGGCCGACTCTTCATTCTCTTTCCTGTCTAAATCGAGATATGAATCTATAACAACATTCACATCGATTTTTTCCTGCGACAGATCATAATAAAAATCAGTTACCGTCTTATACCCCATTTTTTTTATCAAGCGCATCATTATCGCCTCATCGGCATCGATTTTCCGATTTTTAAACCGACGTTGCAACAACTCTTTTCCAAATTCGGCTTCTTTATAAGTAGCCTCATTCAAAGCTTGTTTAATTTTTACCCTAGCTTTAGAGGTCGCTACAATATTCAACCAATCCTGCTTAGGCGTCTGTGAAGGCGAAGTCAAAATTTCGATCGTGTCCCCGCTCTTAAGAGCATATTTGATCGGTTGATTTTTATCATTCACTTTTGCCCCAACACACTTACTACCCAAAGCGGTATGAATTAAAAAAGCGAAATCCAGAACCGTCGCACCTTTAGGCAATTTATACAAATCCCCTTTCGGAGTAAATACAAAGACCTCTTTATCATAAAGATCCATCTTAAACTCCTTCATCAGTTCCATTGGTCCGGTAGCATCGGCAGACTCTAAAATATCCCTGACATTATTCAACCAGTCATCCAGTCCGCTCTCGCTTTTTATACCTTTATATTTCCAATGTGCCGCCAATCCCCTTTCGGCAATTTCATCCATACGCTTGCTTCGTATCTGTACCTCGACCCAACGGTTTTCGGGTCCCCACACTGTTATGTGCAACGATTCATATCCATTGCTTTTGGGTATAGAAAGCCAGTCTTTAAGCCGTTTCGGGTTAGGCTGGTACATATCGGTAATAATCGAATACACTTTCCAACAATCTGCCTTTTCCTGTTTTTCAGGTGTATCCAAAACTACCCGTATGGCGAACAAATCATAAATATCTTCAAGCTCGGCTTTTTGCTTCCTGATCTTATTCAGTATAGAAGATATAGATTTTGTTCTTCCCTTAATCTCGAACTTCAACCCGGCAGCTTCGAGTTTAGCCTTCACCGGTTTTATAAATTCATAAATATATTTATCCCGGGCAGCTTTCGTTTCATTCAGTTTCCGGGCAATTTCATTGAAAGTAGGTCGATCGGTATATTTCAGAGCAAGATCTTCCAATTCGGACTTAATCGTATAAAGCCCTAAACGATGTGCTAAAGGTGCATACAAATAAGATGCTTCACAAGCGACATTTACTCTGAACTGCTCATCCGGATGATGATTTATCATCCTCATCAGACATAACCGATCTGCAATCATAATAATGATGACCCTCACATCTTCTGCAAAAGTCAACAATAATTTTCTGAAATTATCGCTCTCTACTGTCGCCTGTTTAGCGTAAAGGCCGTTCGCTTTAATTAATCCGCGTATGATTTTCGCTATATCAGATCCAAATATAGCTTCGACTTGTTCATTGGTATAACTTCCCCCTGAAATCAAATTATAAATCAAGACCGAAATTAACGTACTACGTTCAAGACCGACCTCTTTGGAAAGGATAAGAGCCGTATTAATATTTCTCAACAAGACATTTATACCCTTCTTGTCTCGTAAATAATTACCTTTTTTTATCGCATCGGTAATCATTTCACGAATACGTCTAAAGTCGTCTTCTCCGATCAACGAATGAGAGGATCGCCACAATGCCCGGTAAGCAACCAAGAGCTCTTTCCGTTCAGAAACGGTAAAATATGTACTCTCTCCCATAATCCATATCATTTATTATCTAAAAACGATTCAAATATATATTTTTTGAACTTACTATTCACGAATTTAATAAGGTTTTTGTAAATTTGAGTGGTTTTGTAACATATCATTAACTAAATAATATACTATGACATTTACACAAGAGGATCATGATTTATTGATGCAGAAAGGCATTAATGAATCTCAAATAGAAGAACAGTTGTCTTGTTTCAAAACAGGATTTCCGTTTTTGAAGTTGAAGTCGCCTGCCTCTATCGGCAATGGTATTTTATCTTTAGACGAAAAAGAGAGTAAGCACTATCTCGAAATATGGGAAAAATATTTGTCGGGAAATCCGGTTATCGTAAAATTTGTTCCGGCTTCGGGCGCTGCAAGCCGAATGTTCAAAAATCTGTTCGAATTTTTAGATGCCGATTATAATACGCCCACTACCGACTTCGAGAAGAAATTCTTCAGCAATATTACACACTTCGCTTTTTATAATGACTTGAATGCCATCTGCGTAAAAAATGAGGGGCAAGATATTCCGACTCTGATCACAGAGCAAAAATATAAACCGATAATAGCAAATCTGTTATTAGAAAAGGGGCTGAATTATGGAGCTCTACCCAAAGGAATGTTGAAATTCCATAATTACGGGGACATTAGCCGTACAGCCATGGAAGAACATCTTGCCGAAGGAGCTCTGTATGCACGTAATGCCGCAGGAAATGTCAATGTGCATTTTACCGTATCAAAAGAGCATTTACCCTATTTTAAACAGTTAGTTTCCGAAAAACAATCCGATTACGAAAAGTTATTCGACGTAAAATATTCAGTCAGTTTTTCAGAACAAAAACCATCGACAGACACAATCGCCGCTGATATGCAGAATGAACCTTTCAGGGACAAGGGAAAAATGGTATTTCGTCCGGGCGGACATGGCGCTTTGATCGAAAACCTGAACGATATCGATGCTGATGTAATCTTTATCAAAAATATCGATAACGTCGTACCTGATAAAATTAAAGATTCGACCGTCTTGTTCAAAAAAATAATCGGGGGAGTACTGATCTCTTTACAACAACAGATAGATAAATATGTCGAACTACTCGAAAGCGGAAAATATACAATGGATAACGTACGGGAAATTATCGCATTTGTACAACAAAAACTCTTCATCCGCAACCCGGAAACAAAAATTCTTGAAGACAGCGATCTAGTTGTTTATCTATTGAAGAAGCTAAAACGTCCCATTCGTGTTTGCGGTATGGTTAAGAATGTCGGAGAACCCGGAGGAGGTCCGTTCCTCGCTTATAATCGAGACGGATCTTATTCTCTTCAAATTCTCGAAAGCTCCCAGATCGATCTTAAAAATTCCGAATCGAAAGCCATGTTCGACGCATCGACTCATTTCAATCCGGTAGATTTGGTTTGTGCCGTTAAAACCAGAAAAGGAGAAAAATATAATCTTCCGGACTTCGTCGATAAAAATACGGGATTTATTTCTTTGAAATCTAAAAACGGAAAAGAATTGAAAGCCCTCGAATTACCGGGATTATGGAACGGAGCTATGTCTGATTGGAACACCGTATTCGTCGAAGTACCGATTTCCACATTCAACCCTGTAAAAACAGTTAATGATTTGCTAAGAGAGCAACACCAATAAATAACAGGCTGTAAAATAATTCCGGACATTCTTCTCCGGAATTATTTTTATATCATCAATAATTTTCCAACCGACCGGCATCGATACGAAGCAGAGTGAAAAGTAAAATAGTAAATCCCCAAAGAGAAGATCCGCCATAACTGAAAAACGGCAAGGGTATGCCGATCACCGGACATAACCCGATTACCATTCCTACATTAATGGCTAAATGAAAAAATAATATACTGGCTACACAATAGCCATATACCCGACCAAACACAGAACGCTGACGCTCGGCTATCTGAATAATCCGTATAATCAAGGCAAAGAATAATATCACGACCAAAGAAGCTCCCCAAAAGCCTTCTTCTTCTCCGATCGTACAAAATATGAAGTCGGTATCCTGTTCGGGCACATACTTCAATTTTGTTTGCGTTCCATTCAAAAAACCTTTTCCCCATAAACCTCCCGATCCGATTGCAATCTTCGACTGATTGACATTATATCCCGCTCCTCTGGGATCATCTTCCATTCCCAAAGCGACTTTAATACGAGTTTGTTGATGAGGCTCCATAATATCGGTAAACACATAATTCACCGAAAATAGAAAAACTACCGACACTATGGCAAAACAAAGTGTAAGAAGAAGTTTCGTATTGCGACTTTGCAGATATAAAAAAACAATATACAAAGAGGATAGAAAAATCAATGATAAAATAACATATACCCAATTAAAAGATATTCCTAAAACAGACAGCAAGTAACAAATTACGGAAACCGATGCCGACAGAAGAAGAAGATTTCGCACCACGACAGAATCTTTATAAAAATAAGCGACCATACCGATTATGACCAAAACGATCAATGCCAGTACAAGCACCTCACCCACAGGGGTACTTCCCCACAACACACCGCTATATTTTACTCCTACCACAAAATAAACGATCGAACATAATCCAGCAAAAAGAATCAGTCCGGTCATGCCTTCACGATAAAGCATAAATATCAATGAGGCATATACCAAAGCCGATCCGGTCTCTTTCTGCATCATGATCAATGCCATAGGCAACAAAATCAAAAGGCAGGCCTTAAAAAAATTAGATGGCACGGTCAACACAAAATTATATGAGCTGATCAGACGCGCCAACGCCAATGCAGTCCCGAATTTTGCAAACTCGGCCGGCTGAATATTTACCGGTCCTAATACCAGCCATGACCGAGAACCTTTAATTTCCGGAGCTAAAAAAATAGTCGCTACCAGAAGTATCATAAAACCGATGTAAATAGGATAGGCCAAAGCTTCATACATGCGGCTGTCAAGCATCAGCAATACGAACGCTATACCGAACGAAAGCCCGATCCACAATAATTGTTTTCCTGAACGTTCCGAAAAATCGAATATACTGGCATCATCGAAATTATAGCTTGCAGCATAGATACTCACCCATCCGATAAATACAAGCACCGTATATAATCCGATCGTGTACCAATCAATAGACTTCCATATACTAATTTCCCTTAATGCCACTGTATATCATTGTATTTGATGTTACCATTCTTTCTTCTAAATAGGCTCTCTCCGGAGCAATAAATCCATTCAGATACTTTTCTATCATCAGACTTCCGATAGGAACTCCGAAAGTAGCTCCAAATCCTGCATTCTCCACATAGACGGCTATTGCGATCTTAGGATTATCCATCGGAGCAAATCCCATAAACGCGGAATGATCCTTTCCATGAGGGTTCTGTGCCGTACCTGTCTTCCCGCAAACATCTATTCCCGGAATAGCCCCGACCCGGCAAGTTCCTCCTGTAACAGCCATCCGCATTCCCTCGACTATATAATTATAATATTCACTGTCTATATGCGTGTATCGACGCTGCCTGAATTCTTCATTCAAAACCGTATCTTGTATTTCTTTTACGACATGAGGTGTATAAAAATATCCTCGATTCGCAATTGTGGCCGCCAAATTTGCGATTTGCAACGGTGTAGCCAATACCTCACCCTGACCTATACCGATAGAAATTACAGTCAACGCCCGCCAACGATTCTCACCATATACTTTATTATAAAACTTGCTATTCGGAATAAATCCCCGACTTTCACCCGGCAAATCGACACCTAATCGATAACCATATCCCATCGAAACAAGATAATCTTTCCATATATCAAAAGCTTCGGCCGTATTTTTATATCTCGAACGACTGTCGAGCATGGACCGAAGCCCATAACAAAAATAAGCATTGCAAGAGGTCTGTAACGCCGGAAGCAACCCCAACGGTGATCCATGAGCATGGCATCCTACCTTCAACCGTCCTGCGACAAAGCCATGATAGCAAGGATACATTGTATGAGGAGTTATCACTTTTTCCTGTAAAAATATAAGCCCTTGTGTCGGCTTGAAGGTAGAACCGGGAGGATATGCCGCCATAAACGCCCGGTCATATAACGGTTTATAAGGGTTCTTATTCAATTTCAAATAATTCTTCCCCCGCTCACGTCCGATCAATGCAGATGGGTCGTATGTGGGGCTCGATACCAAAGCCAATATCTCTCCGGTCGAAGGTTCTATCGCCACGATAGCTCCGATTTTGTTCTGCATCAAATATTCACCATATTGTTGCAAGTCCGCATCAATAGAAAGTTTTAGATTCCTTCCCGATTTAGGAGCAATATCATATATCCCGTCTTCATATTTTCCCTTTATCCGTCCGTGTGCATCCCGGAGCAATACCTCTATGCCTTTTTCCCCTCTCAAGTACTTCTCATAAGATTTTTCCACTCCAAGATCACCTGTATAATCTCCTCGTATGTAATAATCATCTTTTTCAAGATCACGAGGAGAGACCTCCCGGATATTTCCCAATACATTGGCCGCACTATTTACGGCATATTGTCTGAGTACCCGATTCTGAATAAAAAAACCGGGAAATTTATAAAGCTTTTCTTGCAAACGTCCATAATCTTGTGCAGATAATTGAGAAATAAATGTTTGAGGGGTATAAGCCGAATATCCGGGATTTAACCTACGATCTTTCACCATAGCCCAACGACGGTCGAACTGTTCGCGAGTAATACCCAGTGTCCGACAAAAATCCAAAGTATCAAATTCTTGAATTTCCCGAACAATCATCATAACATCGTATGCCGGTTGATTATAAACCAACAATTTCCCGTTTCGGTCATAAATCAGTCCCCGAGAAGGGTATTGTATCTTCTTAAGAAACGCATTACTATCGGCAAACCGTTTGTAATCATTATCCAATACCTGCAACGTAAAAAGGCGCATCAGATAGATCAGAACCACAACGGTCATGATCCAGATGATTACCCATTTGCGGTTTCCGGAATTATAATTAACGTTCACTTCTTTTTCCAATTTAAACTTTCCAATGCCAAGACCAGAATAAACGTAAGCAAAGTACTCGACAAAATACGTAATAAGAGAATCAACGGAGTAAAAAATGAAAAAGCTTCTATAACAAAAACTAAAATACAAAATAAGAAAATCACACAAAATGCATATATCGAGAAATATCCCGATCCGAACGAACGAAACGATGGTACTAATGAGACTTCTTCATTACCCCGTTGTAACACCAAAGCGATAAATGTACGCCTTACAAAGGCAATAGAAACAGAAGCTAAAGCATACATACCGGGTGTATTACTGAATATATCGATAATAAGCCCCATCAAAAACGACAGAGTCATTGTCCAATTAGCAGACAAGGTTGTAGGTAATTTCAAGATGAAATAAAGAAACAGAAAAGGGGTAGCATAACCGAACAAAGCAATACGGTTAAAGACCAATACCTGTAATAGTACCAGTACAATAAACGAAAATATATAACCGATTGCCGATTTACTCATCTTTTTTAGCCTCCATTTCCAAAATCCGACGTTCTTTTTGTCCCCTATCATCAAGAATCCGGACATCATTCAGTCGAAAAAAATCAGTAGACAATTTCACTGTTAAAGCATAGAAATTATCATTCCGCTGTTTTGAGAAACCGTCGACCGTACCCACCATCAGTCCTTCCGGAAAAACAGAGGAGTAACCGCTTGTCACGATAGTATCGCCTTTGACAAACTTCACATGTCGGGGCAACTCTTCCAACACGGCAAAACGAGGATCTTTCCCGTCCCATACTAAAGAGCCGAAATAATTACTGCCCTTTACTTTACAACTCAACCTTAATTTGGGATTCAATAACGATATGGCAACAGCATAATGATCTGAAACGACATTGACAATACCGACAATTCCGTTCTGATCAATTACCCCCATCTCCGAATGAATTCCGTCTTTTCTACCCTTATTCAGCGTAATATAGTTATGAGTCCTAAAAACGCTGTTATTTATCACTTGTGCAATCTGAAAATCATATCGAGAAAGAACCGAATCTGCAGACGTACGAATTAGCAAGGTATCCCCACTCAAACGACTGACTTCATCTCGCAAACGAATAAGCTCCATCTCAAGATTACCATTCTGTTTCTGCAAATCCCGATTTATTTCCCGCAAACCGAAATATCCGGTAATTCCACTGGTCATTATATAGAAACGGCCTGCCATTTCATTTGCCGAACTGAAAAAGACGCTTTGCTGATAAGGATTGAATTTGAACAGCAAAACAAAACAGATGACAAGATAAAAAGCATACACAAAGATCGGACTGTGATTTATCAAAAAAGAGATCAGTTTGCGCATGTACCGAATCCGACTAATTTATTACCACTACGAGTTACCTATTGTTAGAAAGGATTTTCCCTTCCCGACAAACGGTAACTCGTTTATATCTAAAATTCCGGTATTACCGGATCAGGAATGAGAATTTATCGATATTTTTCAAAGCAATCCCCGTTCCCTTAGCAACTGCATGCAACGGATCTTCAGCAATATGGAAAGGTATCCCGATCTTATCGGTCAAACGCTTATCCAACCCTCTCAACAAAGCTCCGCCGCCTGCCAAATAGATACCGTTACGTACAATATCCGCATATAATTCAGGAGGAGTCTGTTCCAATGCACTCAATACGGCAGCTTCTATTTTTGAAATAGATTTCTCGATACAATGCGATATTTCCTGATATGATACGGGAACTTCCATCGGAAGAGCCGTCATCCGGTTCGGACCATGCACAATATAGTCCTCCGGAGGATTAGCCAATTCGGTAAGAGCTGAACCGACATTGATTTTAATCATTTCTGCCGTACGTTCTCCGACTTTAACATTATGTTGACGTCCCATATACTCCTGAATGTCGGCCGTAAGATCATCCCCGGCTATACGGATCGACTTATTCGAGACGATTCCACCCAACGAGATCACGGCAATTTCGGTAGTACCGCCACCTATATCTACAATCATATTTCCCTCAGGAGCTTCAACGTCCAGACCTATTCCGATAGCAGCAGCCATCGGTTCATAAATCATATAAACATCCCGGCCTCCGGCATGTTCGGCAGAATCCCGTACGGCTCGAATCTCCACTTCGGTACTTCCAGAAGGAATACAAACTACCATACGCAAAGAGGGAGTAAACCAACGGTTTTTCGTATTCACCATTTTCACCATCCCCCGAATCATTTGTTCGGCAGCATAGAAATCCGCTATTACACCGTCTCTTAAAGGCCGTAGCGTACGTATATTTTCATGAGTCTTACCATGCATCTGACGAGCAGTTTCTCCAACTGCTTTCAACTTATCGGTACGTTTATCTAATGCAACCATAGAAGGTTCGTCTACCACTATTTTCCCATTGTGAATTATAATGGTATTCGCCGTACCCAAGTCTATCGCGATCTCTTGAGTGAAAGAAAATAATCCCATTTTATTATTTTATTTTTATAAAGCGCAGATCATACCGGAAAACATCCGGCTACTGATCCTATACCCTATCTTAATGTTTAAAATGTCGAATCCCGGTAGTAACCATGGCTACACCGTTTTCATTACAATAATCGATTGTCTGGTTATCCCGCACCGAACCTCCGGGTTGGATAACAGTATCGATTCCTTCTTTGTGGGCAATCTCCACACAATCAGGAAAAGGGAAGAACGCATCCGATGCCATTACACAGCCATTCAAATCGAAATCGAACGATTTGGCCTTTTCTATCGCATGGCGCAACGAATCCACACGGGAAGTCTGCCCCACTCCGCTCGCATAAAGTTGTTTTCCCTTAGCCAATACTATAGCATTCGATTTGCTGTGCTTTACAATTTTATTGGCAAATAACAAATCTTCCACTTCTTCCGGTGTTACGGATTTTTTTGTAACCTGAGTCAATTCTTCGGTTTTTTCGCAATGCAAATCTTTTTCCTGCATCAATACTCCATTAAGTAAAGAACGGAATTGTAAAGATTTTGTTTTATTCTCTTTTAGAATCAATATAATACGATTCTTTTTCTGTTCCAGAATTTCTAAAGCATCAGCATCGTATCCCGGAGCGATAACGACTTCGAAGAAAAGATTGTTCATTTCTTCTGCCGTAGCTTTATCGATTTTACCATTTGTAATCAATACACCACCGAAAGCAGAAACCGGATCGCCTGCCAATGCCGCTTTCCATGCATCTACCAATACCGGACGCGATGCCAAACCGCAAGCATTATTGTGTTTTAAAATAGCAAACGTCAATTCATCGAATTCTGCAATCAAAGAAACTGCGGCATCTATATCCAATAAGTTGTTATATGAAATTTCTTTCCCATGAAGTTGTTCGAACATTTCATCGAACTTCCCGAAGAAAAGACCTTTTTGATGAGGATTTTCGCCATAACGCAATACTTTGGCATCGTTCTCGGCACAACGGAAATAAGAACCTTCCCCATTATCGAAATAATTAAAAATTGCAGTATCATATCCTGAAGAAACGGCAAAAGCCTCTTTTGCAAACCACTTGCGGTCTTCTATCGAAGATTCCGCACCTTTCTCATTCAACAACTGCATCAGAGGAGCATATTGTCCTTTTGAAGCAACAATAACCACATCTTTAAAATTCTTCGCAGCAGCCCGTATCAAAGAGATACCGCCTATATCGATTTTCTCGATAATAGCGCTTTCGTCAGCTCCCGAAGCAACAGTTTCTTCAAAAGGATAAAGATCTACGATCACCAAATCTATTTCCGGAATCTCATATTCTGCAATTTGTTTCTGATCGCCTTCCAGCTCACGACGACATAATATACCTCCGAAAACTTTAGGATGAAGGGTTTTTACACGCCCTCCCAATATTGAAGGATATCCGGTCAGGTCTTCAACAGCTTGACAAGGCAATCCCAATGATTCTATAAAAGCCTGCGTACCACCGGTAGATATAAAACGTACACCTTCACTATATAATTTCTTTAATATCTCATCTAATCCATCTTTGTGGAATACCGAAACTAAAGCGGTTTTAATTCTCTTGTTTTCAGACATATATGCAAGTTTAAGTTTTTCAAAGCACAAAAATACGAAATAATGTGATTGAAATGTATAGATTATGCGAAAGTTTTAGAAAAAATAATGTTACAAACTTTTTGATTCTCACAAACGTATCGCTTCTGTCTAAAAAAATAAAAAGGAATGTAAATTCAGACAAGATAACATTCCTTTTTACCGCCTTTCAAAAAGAAAAATATATAAAATCAAATTCTATTCTCACTTTCTTAAAATTCTTAGAATCATCGGCTTCAATCCGAAAATACCGTTCGATCTATTCCCGGTTCAACCGAATGAAATCATCCCGATACTTGCCATTCCAACGAACAATGTTCACATCCTCTGACATGGCTGTTTAAATTTTAGAAAATGCCTGATCAAGATCTGCAAGAATATCATCTATATGTTCCGTACCTATCGAAAGCCGTATAGTCGAGGGTGTAATATGCTGTTGTGCCAATTCGTCCGGTGTCATTTGAGAATGCGTTGTAGTATATGGATGGATGACAAGACTTTTTACATCAGCGACATTGGCCAGTAATGAAAAAATTTCTAATGAATCGATAAATTTCCAAGCCTCTTCTTTTCCTCCTTTTATTTCAAACGTAAAAATACTGCCAGCTCCTTTAGGAAAATACTTTTTGTAAAGGGTATGATCGGGATGATCCGGTAACGAAGGATGATTCACTTTCGATACTTTCGGATTATTCTTCAAATAATCAACTACTTTCAAAGCATTTTCGACATGTCGTTCTACTCGCAGGGATAAAGTCTCCAGCCCCTGTAATAAGATAAAAGCGTTGAACGGAGAGATAGTCGCACCGGTATCACGCAAAATGACCGCCCGTATGCGGGTAACAAATGCCGCTTGTCCTGCCACATCTGCAAAAACAGCTCCATGATAACTCGGATCTGGTTTAGCTAAAGTATGGAATTTTTCTGCATCTTTTTTCCAATCGAATTTACCAGCATCCACAATAACTCCACCTAAACTAGAACCATGTCCACCAATAAATTTAGTCGCAGAATGGATCACTATATCCGCACCATGCTCAATAGGACGAATCAAGTAAGGAGTCCCGAAAGTGTTATCTATAATCAACGGAATATTATGGCGATGAGCGACTTCTGCAACAGCATCGATATTCGTCACATCAGAATTCGGATTCCCAAAAGTTTCGGCATAAATCGCTTTCGTATTAGGTCTGATTGCAGCCTCGAGCAATTTCAGATCATTCACGTTGACGATAGTATAGCTAACACCTTGTGCTGCCAACGTATGCGTAATGAGATTGAACGAACCGCCATATAAATTGTCTGCGGCAACAATATGATCTCCCACTCCGAGTATATTCTGCAAAGAATAAGTAACAGCAGCAGCACCCGAAGCGACAGCCAACCCCGCAACCCCGCCTTCAAGAGCCGCTACCCGCCGCTCAAATACATCTTGAGTCGAGTTTGTCAACCGTCCGTAGATATTTCCTGCGTCACGCAATCCGAAACGGTCGGCTGCATGCTGAGAATTATGAAATACATAAGAAGTGGTCTGATAAATAGGTACTGCACGTGCATCTGTTGCCGGGTCCGGATGTTCTTGCCCTACATGAAGCTGTAAAGTTTCAAAATGATAATTTTTCTTTGACATAGGAATATATGTTTATTATTTACAACGACAAAGCTACATTATACAGGATAATAATCCAATATATTTTAATAATATAGAAAATTATTCTAAATACATTCATCGTTTCGAATTTTTAATCTATACAAATTCTTTAAATTCGCCATTCTAAAGAATATTATCCTAAAGCTTAAAGTCTGAACTCTACAATAAAAAAATATTATCAGGTCATTTCCGCATTTTTCTCCAGTCTATAACGATTAAAAGAAAAACATTATTTTTGTAACGGGCTTCGAGCCTATTCAAAATTTACTCGATTTTGTTTCGGAAATTTCTTTTAAGAACATTTTTATGTTTGTATAAAGGTAATAACGAGAGACTTAACGAACAAAAACAAAGATAATGTGAAAGGTAATTTAAAGAAAGCCCGAACAAATTACTCTACTGAAAATTTTAGAGTCTGTCTAAATTTTACTCGGGTCAGATTTGAGAGTTTCTTTCGAGGATATTTTTCTGTTTTTAGGAGGAGGATAGCGGGCTATCTGACGAGGGAAAACGGGAAAATAGACCGGAAGAAAACGCAAAAATGACCTGATAATATTTTTTTATTGGAAAATTTAGACAGGCTCTTAAATAAGTTCCTATTATTGAATTTCAAAAACAGATTATGAATAATCCGGTTAAAATAGACAAAGTCGATTTACAAATACTCCGTACATTACAAGGAAATGCACGACTCACGCTCAAAGAGCTTGCCGCACAAGTAAGCCTTTCTTCAACTCCTGTATTCGAACGGCTTAAGCGTTTAGAAAACGAAGGATACATCAAAAAATATATTGCGATTCTGGATGCAGAAAAGTTAAATCAAGGTTTTGTCGTTTTCTGTAACGTAAAACTGAGCAGAATAAATCAGGAAATCGCAACCGAGTTTACCCGAATCATTCAGAATATTCCAGAAGTAACCGAATGTTACAACATATCGGGAAGTTTTGATTATTTGTTAAAAATACACGCACCCAACATGAAATATTATCAAGAATTCATACTGAACGTATTAGGTTCAATAGACAGTTTAGGCTCGATAGAGAGCACATTTGTCATGGATGAAGTAAAACACAATTACGGTATTCATATTTAAAAAGAAAAGCTGTCTCCCCCCACAAAAGAAGTCGCAAAAATGACCGGATAACATTCTCTTCGGAAAGTCCTTAACATTCCTCATAAATCTCAGTACAGGTTAGAACCAATCTATAAAAGGCTCTATTCTTTATAAACTCTCATTTCACATAAACGACAATCGAATTCAAGACGAAGACGAGTATCTTTATAGCATAAATAAAGCGGAGCTTTCCATTCTCCAGCACCTTTTTCACGAAAGCAATGTCCCGATTCGCGACGTATGCAATGACGGGTAAACATTAAAGGTACATTATCTCGTACTTGTACTTCAAATGCTGGATCGATTTCCGAGACTCCATGACCGACATAAAATTTTCGCGCCTTTGCATTATAGACATTCCCAAGATAAGTCAATTTCGATTGAGGGAAAGGATAGACACCCTTAGCCGGCCTTCTCTTTTCTGTATGATACGCCTCTTTTCGAACCTTCAAGAGAAGCTCCGCTCCTTGCCGACGCATATCCGCCAACAAAGAAGCCGGAATAAAAAAGTTTTCCGTAGCATTTAAAATAATTTTGTTCATCCGAAACGGAGTATCCCCCAATTTCCCCAATTGATTTTTCTGATTCTCAGATTGCGGAGACCTTGCTTCTTCACCTGACCATTCCCGATAAACAGAAACCGATATCCCGGTTTCATCCGTAATCAATAAACACAGCTTTTCCAATGTGCCGGATAACTCCAAATTTACTTCTATTCTCCTGTCCACACTTTTTCGGGCAAGAATCTTCTCAAATTCCTGATCATAATTACGGTACAACTTCGTTTTAATTTTTATACGAGGCATTTCCGCCGGAAATATCAGATTTCCTTCCGCTCTATTCACACGAAAACCTTCAAACATGCCGGATTCGTTAAAAAAGCATATTCCATCGCCGTTATTCAACTTTTGTACTCCGGCTACAGTTATCGATTTGGAGGAAACCTGTTTTACCATACCTATATATTCACCTATCGACTTAGGGGTATCAGGAGATGATATAGATCTCGAATCTTTTTCATTCAACAAATACGGAGTAAAGCCCCTATTAAAACTCTTGTTCGGATCGGGAGTAAAAAAGAGATCGGTCTTTCCGGAAGAAGACTTCACATACTCCGGACGACGCTCCAATATCGCATCTAACTTCCTGCGATACCAAGCCGTCACATTTTTAACATAAGACATTTCTTTAAGACGTCCTTCAATCTTCAAAGAAGAAACTCCGGCATCCAACAATGCCTCAAGGCTGTCGGTACGATTCATATCTTTAAGAGAGAGTAGATGCTTATCTTTTTCGAGTATTTTTCCATCAGCATCCAACAGCGTATAAGGAAGCCGACAATATTGTGCACACTCCCCACGATTAGCACTGCGTCCACTCAAACAATGGCTCAAATAACATTGTCCGCTATAACTTACACACAAAGCTCCATGTATAAAAACCTCCAAAGGAACTGTCGTATTTTCTGAAATACGCCGGATTTGTTCTAACGACAATTCTCTGGCCAACACGATCTGGGAGAATCCTGCATTTTCAAGAAATTTTACTTTCTCCACCGTACGATTATCGGTTTGCGTACTGGCATGTAAAGCGATCGGAGGTATATCCAGTTCCAGAATCCCCATATCTTGAACAATGAGAGCATCGACACCGACAGAATACATATCGCCAATAATTCGTTCGGCCTCGAGCAATTCATCGTCTTTCAATATCGTGTTCAACGCCACATATACCCGCGCATCGTATTTATGGGCATAATCGACCAACCGGGCTATTTCGGTCGTATCATTGCCCGCAGCAACACGAGCTCCGAAACGAGGTGCACCTATATAAACGGCATCCGCCCCGTGATTGATTGCTTCGATACCGATCTCGGCATTCTTGGCAGGAGAGAGAAGTTCGATAGGTCTTGATGCCATCATTTTATCTCCCGAATATCGTATGGTGTTTGCTGATATACAAAATAATTCAGCCAATTAGAGAACAAAAGGTTGGCATGTCCTCTCCAGCGAACCAACGGTCCTTTCTTCGGATCATTATTCCGGTAATAATTCAACGGCATCTCTATCGGTAACCCCTTATCCAAATCCCGACGATATTCCGTGTCTAAAGTATAAGGCGAATACTCCGAATGGCCGGTAATAAAAAATTCCCTGCCTCCACGTGCCATAACCATATATACTCCGGATTCTTCGGACTCCGAAAGCAGGGTCAGTTCAGGAACTTTCTCTATATCGGACTTGCGCACCTCCGTATGCCTGCTATGAGGCACATAAAATTCATCATCGAATCCTCTGAATATCGGATTTTGATGATCATACACTTTATGTTTGAAAATCCCGAACATTTTTTGCGGCAACGGATATTTAGGAACGCCATAAAAATGATACAATCCTGCTTGAGCCGCCCAACAAATATATAATGTAGAGGTCACATGCGTACGTGCCCAATCAAATATCTCAGAAACCTCTTTCCAATAATCGACTTCTTCAAACGGCATCTGCTCTACCGGAGCTCCGGTAATAATCATTCCATCATAATTTTCATTCCGCAACGTCGAAAAATCCTTATAAAACGTCATCATGTGCTCTACCGGTGTATTTTTTGATATATGCCCCGATATTTTCAGAAAATCCACCTCTATCTGCAATGGCGTATTGGATAATAACCGGATAAGATCGGTTTCGGTCGTAATCTTCAACGGCATCAAATTCAATATGACAATACGCAAAGGTCGTATATCTTGAGTAGATGCTTGCTGAGAATCCATGACAAAAATATTTTCAGATTTCAATATCTCTACGGCCGGTAATCTGGATGGTAAATTTAATGGCATAAACGTGTCCTCCTATTCAATGAATGCAAAGGTAATCAATAAAGAGAGAAAGTCAAAACCGCTTTCTTCTCTTACAAAAAGAGCGCATCAATAAATAAATGCGCTCCAATAATTCTCTTATTCTACTATTCGACTACGATTTATATAACTTTTCACGAAGAGCCTTCACTCGTTCGTCGGTAATATAATCATCATAATCCATCATTTTATCGATTATACCATTCGGAGTAAGCTCAATAACCCGATTGCAAACTGTCTCGATAAACTCATGGTCATGAGAAGACATCAGAATATTTCCTTTAAATGCCTTCAATGTATTGTTAAACGCCTGTATAGACTCCAAATCAAGATGATTCGTAGGAGAATCCAAAATCATCGTATTCGCATTTTTCATCATCATACGGGCAATCATACAACGCATTTTTTCCCCTCCGGATAGTACTGAAGCACTCTTCAGCAACTCTTCTCCGGAAAACAACATTTTCCCGAGAAAACCCTTTAAATACAATTCACTGGTATCCTCTGAGAACTGAGCTAACCAATCGATCAGATTCATATCGGTATTGAAAAATGCCGAATTATCAAGAGGCAAATAGGCGGTCGTGATAGTTTGTCCCCACTCAAACGTACCCTTATCCGCCTTAACTATATCATTGATAATGTCAAAAAAAGCGGTCATGGCACGAGGGTCTCGAGACAAAAATACGATCTTATCATCTTTCTCAACCGTAAAATTCACATCCTTAAATAGCAAAGTTCCATCGACCGACTTTTCAAGTCCTCTCACTTCGAGAATTTTATTTCCCGGTTCTCGATCGGGAGTAAAAATAATACCCGGATAACGGCGTGAAGAGGGTTTGATCTCCTCGACATTCAATTTTTCCAGCATCTTTTTACGACTCGTGGTCTGTTTTGACTTTGCAACATTAGCACTGAAACGCTGAATAAACTCCATCAACTCCTTACGTTTTTCTTCAGCCTTTTTATTTTGTTGCTGTTGTTGACGCAAAGCCAATTGACTCGATTCATACCAGAAGCTATAATTTCCGGCAAACAACTCGGTCTTACCATAATCGATGTCAACGGTATGTGTACAAACAGAATCAAGGAAGTGGCGGTCATGCGAAACGACCAATACCGTGTTTTCAAACTCCGACAAATAATTTTCGAGCCACATAACAGTTTCAAGGTCGAGGTCATTGGTAGGTTCATCAAGCAACAGGTTATCCGGTTTTCCGAACAAAGCTTTCGCCAACAAAACACGTACCTTTTGCTTACCGCTGAGATCTTTCATCATCATATAATGCAGATCTTCTTTTATTCCCAGACCACTCAACAAATTAGCAGCATCACTTTCTGCATTCCAACCTTCCAGTTCTGCAAATTTTTCTTCCAGTTCCGAAACTCGAATACCGTCAGCATCGCTAAAATCCGGTTTCGAATAAAGAGCGTCTTTCTCTTTCATTATATCCCACAAAACCGTATGTCCCATCAATACGGTATCCATCACGGTAAATTCGTCAAAAGCAAAATGATCCTGGCTCAATACCGACAACCGTTCACCCGGACCTAATGCAATCGTTCCGTGATTCGGATCGATCTGTCCGCTGATCGCTTTCAAAAAAGTGGATTTTCCTGCCCCGTTAGCCCCTATAATACCATAACAATTTCCCGGAGTAAATTTAAGATTCACATCTTGAAAAAGCACTCGCTTTCCGAATTGTATAGCCAAATTATTTACTGTTATCATATTTCGTTAATTGCTTCTTTTTTAATTTCAAATTCGAATACCGACATACATCACGCATTTTTGCATGATTTTTCAAATTCGGCACAAAGGTAGTTATTTTTATAACATCAACCTAACAATGCATTTCCCGAATACGACAAAAGGCTGTTCTGACAGAACAACCTTTTACGTATCTTCTCCTTTCGGACCGCTTATTTAAAACACATACGCAAAACCGAGATTCATATATACATTATACATCTTAAAACTTATCGCCGTAAAATCTCCGGGGAAAAGAGGGGTCAGACTCCATGTCAAATCACCGTAAACAGATAAATGTTTATACGCAACAAACTCCGCTCCAAGCTCAAGACCTGCATTAAACTTTTTAATATCGTCAGAAAAATCATACGTAGCATCCACGTTCATTTTCTGACTCAACGGAGTCCCTTCCCGAATATAACCGTTCCGTGCCGTCCCCGAAAAATCTCCACGTGTCAGGAAAGACAAGAAACCTCCGAACTTCAAATCCCACCGCTTCGAAATATCATATACCGCCAATATAGGTATCGTAACATAATCATTTTTCACTTTCGTCTCTACATCTCCTGTAAAAATACCTTCGATATAACGCCCGTCATTCAACAGTCTTATCTGATAGTTTTTTACTTGAGCATCGGTTTCCATAGCCCGTGTCTCCAATCGAATTCCGGTCATAACTCCCCACTTCTCGGTCAATTCTCGTTTTACACTTCCTTCTATCGAAAACGAAAGTGTCGGATTATAAGAATTAATACCTCGTATTTCGGCAGGAAGCCCCATCGGAGAAGTTCCACCGATATTAAGACCGGCCTTTACGCTGAACTCATATTTCTTGGCTTCAGCTTCAGAAACCGTACCTATCAATAACGACAGTATCGCAGCCCAACCTATTCTTTTTAGCTTCTTCATCGTATTTCTTTTCAATTTTCTTCACAAACAATTTCTACATCATCGATCCATAGAGTATTTCCCACTCCCCCTATAAAACGATCGCCATAAAAACTGGAAGAGAATACAACCGCAAGGCTATACTCATAATTTTTCAAACGATCGGGATCTACACTTTTCCCTTCTCTATATTTAAAATCGAATACATGATGTTTATATACACCTCCTGTACCGTATTGATCGGAGTTGTCAGCTTGTTCATGCAATCCGGCAACAGCGATAATGGGATTATCTTCATCTTCTTTTAATATCGTATTCCCGTCAAGATAAGAAACTCCATATAAATTTTTAGCTTTTACATTATCATACAAAACAGCATATACGGCACAATAATCCCGACCGTCTCCATATTGCGTTCCATTACCGTCTTTATCATAGGACATATTCACATTACTGCCATCATACTTAAACCAAACACTCATCCGCAGAGGTTTTTTCCTAAAAGGTAAACCGAAATGCGTAGCTTTCATCGGTTCTTTCATAATGTTTATCCCTTTAGAGGTAAACTCTCCTAAAAATAGATTTCCGGCAGCAATCGGCATTCCCTGTGAAGCCCCTAAAGATCCTGTTTTTCTGGTCTTTAAACAAGCCGCTCCTTCTCCCGAATGCACATCTATAGAAGTCGCCTTAAACGTCGGATAATCTTTAGGTCCTCCATTTGCAACCAATGAGAAGCCAAAATTTCCGGACGCCCAAATATACTGATCCACCGAAATATCTTCTCCTTCGACATTTTCAACGCTATGCTCATAAACCTCTTCCCACTTATTAACTGCCCAATGCTCAAAATCGTAAACAGTCGGAATTTCTGTTTCAAGAAATACGACAGTATATGTTTTTTGCCAATTCTTATCTTCTGACGTTACAATATATTTCTGAGGTTTTGTAAAATCTAATTTACCGGTATTTACCGGAGCAATAGTCGCCCCTGGGGAAAGAGTAAAAGAAGGCTCTATATTTGTACGATCGACCATGCCCTCCTTCAAAAACACAGAAACTCTATTCTGATCTATTTTCACATTCAGTACACTAGTCATATCCGGGATAGTAATATCCTCAATATCGGCTTCTACATTAGGAGCTTCATCCTTTATACAAGATGAAAACATAATGAGTAAACCGAACAATATATACAACCATTTATTTTTCATACAATTACAGTTTTATTTCTGAATAAATTTCAAGGCAAAAGTACACTAATTTTCCGAATTAAATCCCTAAAAAACATCTTTACTCCAAACAAGAAGCAATTCATAAAAACTATCTTATCAGCCCTGCAAAACTCATTATTTATCAATAAACAGATATTATTTTAAAAATCAGATACTTATAAAAGTGTATTCTTTCTATTGAAGAAATAATCCGAAAGGGTTAAAAAATAATAATGACATAAAAAACCGTTTTATCATTACTATAAGAGATAAAACGGTTTTCTTGTATTTTGCAAATTTATAAAAGCCGACCTAAAATAAACTATATAATATATTGCGAACTAATAGACTCATTCTCATATACTCTGCGAATAGTATCCGCAAACATCTCTGCAATGCTTAGTATGCGAACCTTAGGACAATCTTTATAATAAGGGATACTGTCGGTAAAAATCATTTCGGTCAATTTTGACTCATTTACCCGATCTGTTGCAGGATCGGACATAACGGCATGACTGGCAATCGCCCGCACAGAAAGAGCACCTTTACTCATCATCAAATCTGCGGCTTTAGTTATAGTTCCTGCCGTATCTACCATATCATCGATAAGAATGACATTCTTATTTTCAACATCACCGATTACCGTCATACTTTCTACCTCATTGGCTTTTGCTCTGGACTTATGGCATAATACCAAAGGTACACCGAAATATTTTGCATACGAATTAGCACGCTTCGAACCACCGACATCCGGTGTCGCAATAACCATATTTTCGAGCTTTAACGACTGAATATAACGACTGAACACAGAAGAGGCATACAGATGATCTACCGGAACATTAAAGAATCCCTGTATCTGATCTGCATGCAGATCCATAGTAATCAAACGATCAATACCGGCAACACTTAACAAATCGGCTATCAGCTTTGCAGCAATAGAGACACGCGGTTTATCCTTGCGATCTTGCCGCGCCCAACCAAAATAAGGTACTACTGCAATTATCGATTTCGCAGAAGCTCTTTTTGCGGCATCGATCATCAACAAAAGTTCCATCAAATTATCAGAATTAGGGAATGTCGATTGTACCAAATAAACTTGGCTTCCTCGAATAGATTCTTCAAAAGATACTCCGAATTCACCATCTGCAAAATGCTGAATTTTCATGTTTCCCATTTCGCAATTTAAAGCGTTACAAATTTTTTCGGCAAGATAACGGGAATTCGTTCCCGCGAAAACCTTGAAAGGTGGTTTCTGGCTCATTGTGTTTTTAAAATAAATCCGATTGGTTAATTTTTTTGCAAAGGTACAATTTCATTTATTATTTCGACACATTAAATCTTTTTTTTTCGATTATTTGTATCGGTACATTTCCATATTACAGCTCCATAAGCTTTTACCGATGACCGGAACAAAATTTCCGGAGAAACGACTTTCTGCTCTACATCTCCGGTCAGTAACTCTTTTGCCGAATACTCTCGAGGTGTCATATTCCACAGATCAAAAGCATGCTGTGGCAACTTCACTCCTACTTCAACCTCTCTATTACAGAAATTTACAATAATAACCAGCAATTCATTATCTTTTTTTCGCAAAAACGCATATTGTTTGCGAGCATCGAAGTCCGGATTGTCTCCATTTACATACATCAAGTCAAAAAAAGCACCCTCTCTGACTGCTATCTCTTTATTACATAACGTCAACACTTGTTTATAACGGCGACGCAATTCTTTCTGTTCCGGTGTAAGACCGGCTACGGAACATTTTCCTCCGGCATACCACGCACGAACCGAAGGCACACTCCAATAATCGAAAATCGTCGTACGTCCGTCTAATCCGCTGAATCCTTCGGCATCTGCCGCCGGCTCTCCCAATTCCTGCCCAAAATAAATCATCATAGGATTTACATTCATCATTGCCAAAACAATTAAAGCCGGATAAGCTCGGAACGGATCTCCTGCAAAATTAGGGGATGCAATACGCTGTTCATCGTGGTTTTCAAGAAAATTCAGCATGTGTGTCATTATCCCGTCTAAAGATTGCCAACAACGGGTAATTTGAGAAGCTGCCGCATGCCCATTCACAATACTACGCAGCAAATCATATAACCCGACTTTATCATAAAGATAATCAAATTTTCCGTCTTCGATATAATATCTATATTCATGCGGATTATATACTTCGGCAATAAAATCGATATCGGGATACTGTCCCTTAATACGGGGAATTACCCATCCCCAAAACTCGACAGGAACCATTTCTGCCATATCGCAACGAAATCCGTCTATACCCTTGCTGCTCCAGAACAGCAATATATCTCTCATTTTAAACCATGTATCAGGTATAGGATCAAAACATTTCCGACGGTCGTGCAAATAATCTACCCCATAATTCAGTTTAACGGTTTCATACCAGTCATTTCTATTGGGATAAGCGCCAAAACAATCATTCCCGGTTGCCTTAGCCGGATATTCCCTATACTTTTGGTCTCCTTCTCCTATATAAAATTGAGGTTGAAACTCTTGACGAGGAATATAATAGAAATTATTTTGGGGATCAAAATGAACCTCTGTATTGTCATCCTGTCCCAAATCGACAACTCCTTCAGGCTTTGCATCGGAATGGTAACGGCGGGCAACATGATTCGGTACAAAATCTATTATGACTTTCAATCCTGCAGCATGCGAACGATCGACCAAAGATTCGAATTCCTGCATTCGTTCAGGTATATTCACAGCAAGATCAGGATCGACATCATAATAATCTTTTATTGCATAAGGTGAGCCGGCTTTCCCTTTTACGACAAACATATTGTCCCGTTCAATACCATATCGAGTATAATCGGTTTGCGTAGCATGTTCAATAATGCCGGTGTACCAAATATGCGTACAGCCGAGCATTTTTATTTCACGCAAAACTTTCGGAGTAAAATCTGCCAGTTTGCCAACACCGTTCTCTTCTATCGTACCGTTGCATTTACACGCATCATTCTGATTCCCGAACAGGCGCGGAAGCACCTGATAAATAATCATCTTTTGTTTTCTGTTCATAATAAAAAAACGATATATCCTATGTCCTAAATGGGAGCTTCATGTTTTTAAGATTTTCTTTATCCAAATTAATGACCTCTTGAGTATCCTTATATCCACAGGCAGCGATTTCCCGAAGATTTTCTATATCAAATATATTATACTCTATAATCTCCTTAGTTTGTATCAATATGTCACATAGCTTCATATCGGCAAGCGTATTACTTTTGAAAATAAAGCCGTATGAACGTTCAGCTATCCCGATAATCGACTTTTTGTACTCTTTTGCAACCATCGGATTCACATTTACTCCCATAACAATATCGCAAAACGGACGTATAGGAGTAACCGGAAAATTTCTCAATACACCTCCGTCGACATAATGTACATTATCGATTATTACCGGACTAAATAAAACAGGAATACTGCATGAGGCACAAACGATATCTACAACAGGTCCTGTGGCAAAGGTTTTACTGCGTCCGTGATCCAAATCCGTCGCTGTAACCATAACCGGGATCTCCAAATCTTCCAGATACCGAGCACGCAAAACTTTTTTTAAAAAGTTGCGAAAACGCGTTATCTTGAAAAATCCCGAACGAGGTATCGTTATTTCTGCCAAATCACTGAAATTAAGAGACGAAAACAAATCTATAATTTCATCCGGAGTATATCCGTCGGCATACAATACTCCGATCAACGAACCTGCACTCGTTCCCGAAATAATATCGGGACGCACACCCATTTCATCAAGCACCTTCAATGCTCCTACATGAGCAAAGCCACGAGCCCCGCCCCCGCTTAAAGCCAATCCAAAGTGATATGGCTTTATTACTGCTACATTTTTATCATTTTCTATCATGTAGCTAAGATAATAAAAAAGGAAACAATCTTATTCCAGAAAGTAAATATTCTTAATGTCTGTCTAAATTTTACTCAGGTCAGGTTTGAGAGTTTCTTTTAAAGATATTTTTCTGTTTTCAAGAAGATGATAGAAAGATATCTGATGAATGAAAACGAGGAAAAAAATCAGAAGAAAATGCAAAAATGTCCTGATAATATTTCTTTTTCGGAAAATTCAGATAGACTCTTATCTTCCCGAAAAACCGGAAAATTCCATCAGAATATGTAATCGACACAAGCCCTTCCCTCTTTTATATCTTTTATAATTCGAGTCGCTGCCACATGGTCGGGATGTACTGCATAATTTGCCAAATCTTCCATCGAATCAAACTCCGTAACAAGACACATATCAAAATCCTCTTTCGGATTCTCATTTATTCCAACTTCTATAAAACGCAAAAAAGGTATCTTATCTTTTAATGCCTCCAAAGCAGATTTAAACTCTTGCATCACAGCTTTCACCGATGCAATATCTCCCGTTTTTTTGAACTTAAATAAAACTATATGCTTTACCATAATCAAATTTATTATATTTGTAAATATTTTTCAGTTTCCGGATTCTTAAAAGTCCGGATATTTTTATCGTGAATGCAAAAATAAATATTATTTTGTCGTTATCTGAAATTATATGCTAATTATTGGTATTGCCGGAGGAACTGGATCTGGAAAAACGACCGTTGTCCGCAAAATTATACAAAGTTTACCGGAAGGTGAAGTAACTGTAATTCCTCAAGATTCATATTATAGGGATAATAGCGATTTGCCTTTAGAAGAACGCCTGAAACTCAACTTCGATGAGCCGGCAGCCATAGAGTTCGAATTACTTGTCAATCAACTGAAAGATTTAAAAGCCGGTAAACCGGTCGAACAACCGATCTATTCATACTTAACATGCACTCGGTCTAAAGAAACGATCCCGATCCAACCAAGAGACGTGATCATTGTTGAAGGTATTTTGATACTTTGCGATGAAGAATTACGCAACATGATGGATATGAAGGTATTTGTCGATGCAGATGCAGACGATCGGCTCATCCGGGTTATCAATCGAGATATTATAGAACGGGGACGTACTGTGGAAATGGTTATAGATCGATATGAGAAAGTACTAAAACCGATGCATCTGCAACATATAGAGCCGACAAAACGATATGCCGATCTAATCATACCGCAAGGTGGAAATAATCTTGTAGCAATCGATATTCTGACAAATTTTATAGCACATAAACTGAATCCTTAATCAGCTCCGATATGGTAAGAATGACGGTTTATATACTTTTGTTTCTGTTTTTATTTTCTTGCCAACACGGGAAAAAAGAAAAGAACCCGGAGTTAAACGACCTGGAATCGATCAAGAAAAAAGGTGAATTGACCGTACTTACATTATACAGTTCTACCTCTTATTTTTTGTATCGTGGTGAAGAAATGGGATACGAATATGAATTAATTAAACAATTCGCAGAATCGGAAGGGTTAAAAACCAAAATAGTTGTCGCAGAAAATATCGGAAAACTGGTTGAAATGTTGCAAAAGGGAGAAGGAGATATCATCGCTTATGATGTCCCGATTACAGGAGATTTAAAAGACCAATTACTTTATTGCGGGCCTGAAATAATTACTCATCAGGTACTTATCCAACGAATAGAAAAAAATAAAACACGATTACGTAATGTTACCGAACTCGTCGGAAAAGACGTATACGTAGAAAAAGATTCGAAATATGAAACCCGCATCAATAACCTAAATAACGAATTGGGAGGCGGGATTAAAATTCATTTAATGAATAAAGACACTATCATTACCGAAGATTTGATAGAAATGGTAGCTAATGGTAAAATAGATTATGCTCTCGCCGATAATAACATAGCCCGTCTTAATAAGACCTATTATAATAATATAGATATAAAATTGAATATCAGTTTTCCTCAACGATCGGCTTGGGCGGTCAGAACAAATGAACCAGAACTGGCAAAAGCTATTGACAAATGGGCTAAGAACAATACTAAAAGCCCCAAATACAAAGAAATTTTAAAACGATATTTTGAATTAAGCAAAAACTCTACAGTTCCTGAAGTTTTATCCATAAAAAAAGGACAGATTTCTGTTTATGATCCTCTATTCAAAAAATATGCAAAAGAACAAGGCTGGGACTGGCGATTGATAGCAGCTCAAGCTTACCATGAGTCGAGGTTCGATACATCAGTGGTATCGTGGGCAGGGGCTAAAGGACTAATGCAAATTATGCCTCGTACAGCCAGAAGCAATGGTTTAGCAGACAAAGACATACAAAATCCGGAAAAAAATATCGCAACCGCAATAAAAATCATGGCATCTTTAGACCGTAGTTTTTCGACAATAGAAAATCCTCAAGAACGCATGAAGTTTATTCTGGCTTCATATAATTCGGGAATAGGACATGTTCTTGATGCCATTGCTTTAGCAAAAAAATACGGTAAAGATCCACAAAAATGGGACGGGAATGTCGCAGAATATATTCTATTGAAAAGTAACCCCGAATATTTCAATGATGAAGTCTGCAAATTCGGATATTTCAGAGGACGCGAAACATATAGCTACGTAAATAAGGTTTTGAAACTATATGAATATTATAAAAGTAAAATAAAAGCTTAACTACTCTAAATTTATGAAATGGATATTCTCTATTATAGCATTATTTTTTAATACAATGATCTTTTCTCAAAATCCATTCACGATACCGGTGTGGCCTAATGGCGCAAAAGAAAATAACGGTATCGTCTTGCCCGAGAAAATAATCGAAGGGGGCAGATTATTAAACAGCCACACAGCAGAAATGTATGTTTACCTACCCGATAAAAAGATTAACACAGGAACAGCCATTCTGATCTGTCCGGGAGGAGGATACGCCCGGCAAGCAATGCAACATGAAGGTCATGATTTTGCAAAGCTTCTTACCCGAAAAGGCATTACCGGAATAGTTTTAAAATACAGACTGCCCAACGGACATGCCGACATACCGCTTTCTGATGCTAAAGAAGCGATGAACATTATTCGACAAAACGCACCAGAATGGGACATAAATCCCAACCAAATAGGCATAAGCGGTTTTTCTGCCGGTGGTCATCTCGCAGCTACTTTAGGCACACATTTCGATAATCTTAACCGTCCGGATTTCATGGTACTTTTCTATCCGGTTATCACAATGGATAATAACCTGACACACAAAGGAAGCAAAGAAAATTTGTTAGGGAAAGGAATAGAAAACGATAATTTTTCGAACGAAAAACAAATTTCTCCGGCTACACCGCCGACATTGCTTTTGTTGAGCGATGATGACAAATCTGTTTCTCCCGTAAACAGTACTCTATTTTATAACGAACTCAAGCAAAAAGGTATTAAGGCCTCTATGTATATATTTCCATCCGGCGGACATGGTTGGGGTTGCAATGCAAGCTTTGCCTACTATAAAGTATGGCAAGAACTCCTTTTCGATTGGTTACGACACCAAAATTTATTAGATAAAAAATAGCCTAAAAGAGCCTGTTAAATCTTGTATAGACCTTTTTTCTTGATAAGACGCACGAACTACATAACGGAAAGACAGGCTCTAAACAAGCTCCAATATAAATTCTTCAAAAGATTAAAATAAAAGCAGATTTTTATATAGACTATAAATCATAATAATATTAATTTATATCATAATAAATCATTGTTTATTAGTTGTATTTATCTAATATTTATCTTATATTTGCAATAAAACGAACAATTATTATTATAATGAGTTAATTAAATAAAGACTACTAATAAACTACTTTTAATTCATACAATTATGAAAAAAAACAAATTGACTATGGCTGTAGTCGTATTACTTTGCGGCAGTCTGATGTTTTCCTCTTGTATAGGATCTTTCGGTTTGACAAACAAGCTACTCGGATGGAATAAAGGTGTAGGAGGAAACAAATTTGTAAGCGAACTTGTGTTTTTTGCATTCTGGGTTCTTCCAGTATACGAAATTTCTCTATTGGCTGATGTTGTAGTATTGAACTCTGTCGAATTCTGGTCAGGTTCTAATCCCATTGCAGATAATACTCAACAGATCAAAGGTGAAAACGGCCATGAATATTTAGTAAAAACGCACGAAAACGGGTACACCATTACCGATGAAACCGCAAACAAAACTTTTGAACTCGTATTCGACGATAGCGACAAATCTTGGTCGGTAGAGGCAAACGGACAGAGTACAAAATTTATGACTTTTATCGATGATAACCATGTAAATATGTATAATGCAAACGGAGAGACTATGACCGTAGAACTTTCCAAAGCAGGAGTTATGGCTTATCAAGATATGATAAAAAATAATACTGCAGTTTTTGCTTGTAAATAAATTTATAATAGAGGGTATATCAAATGAACTGCCCCCAAAAGTTGGACGGGTTAAACATTATCCGGATATAGAAAGAGTTCGGTATTGCACCGGACTCTTTCTATATCCGGGATTTGATTCTTTATTATTGTTAATAGTCTATATATTTATCCAAAGCCTTTATAAAGTCCTGTGAATGATAAAAAATAGTACGTTACTCAACACACAATACCAAAGGACTTCAAAAGGTATCGGAACAACCCGAGTAAGTTGGCAAAACTGCTGAAAGCATTCCGGATGCCGGAGAACGGAGTAGAATTGCCTGCCGTTTTCTTTTGACACGGATAGATATAGAGAATGATGTAATAGAAATTCTTAGATTTGGTAGCTATTCGGGATTGTTTTGAAAAAAATAATTGCATTACCGCCGTTTATTGTCAGCATCGGACAAAGAGCCTACGAATATGAAATAAACGTTTTGAACTATCGCATAAATTAACCGCCGTTTGAACAATTTAAAGATAGTGCACCGCTGTGAAGTGAGTTCGTTTTTAAGACATCAAGAGCCCCGAACCAACCTAATATATTTTCAATCCTAAAAGATAAACGGGTGCTTAATAATATAATCTTTTGAGAATCTAATTGATAAAGTAATATTAATATAAGGTTGTATTTTGTTTAGATACATAAACATCCTTATATTTGTAAAATAGATTAAAAATATAGAGAATGAAATCATAAAACAATCAAAATATATCAAAATGAAACAATCATTTATTGTAATGCTGCTATTGGCAGTAACAGGATTTGCATTTGTGTCTTGTGACAAAGATGATGACGATGAACCAGATTCTAAAAAATTAAATCTGAATGAAATTACATTAGAAGCAGGTCAGACAACAAAATTAATTTACAATGGAGACTGCTCGTGGTCTTCAGATCAGCCGTTGATAGCAAGTGTAGATGAAGAAGGGAATGTTACCGCCGAAAGAGTTGGAGAAACATACATAAAAGCAAATAACGAGACATGTAAAGTAACGGTTACTCCAAAATACCATACGTATATAGAACCTCTTACGATTTGGGGTTGTAACCAAAGTTTAGTAAAAGATTTTATGTCTGTATTAACACCATTGGGATATACTTTGACAAAAGAAACAAGTACAACCTTAACATATTTCTCATCAATAAATAAAGTTGAGATGTATAGTTATATATTCGAAAATGGTAAACTTGAAACTTCTGGAATTGCAGCTCCTATTTTAACTGCAGGATCAGATATTACAGATTTTTTATTGGAAAGATATGTTGTGTTATATGTAGACAGAGAGGAAAATATGTTTTATCTTACAAGTATTGATAAACTTATGGCTATAGTGGTAGGTTTTAATGGGAACTCAATTGTGGTTGCATATATTAATAGAGATTCTAATTCTAATTTCCTTACGTATTCAGACCAAATTAAATCGTTAAGATATAATTGCAAATCAAAATCAGCAACGAAATATGATTATTCAAAAGAGTTAAACTCTTTATTAGATAAATTCGAGAAACAAATACAAAAGCCGTAATTTAATAATCAAATAATTATTTCTTCAATATTAAAAAGGAGCTTACAAAATGCTGGTAGGCTCTTTTTTTTAATAGGTTACCACAGCAAATTTCAGATAGGACATTTGATATTTTCATATAAATTGCTATGTTACTATATAGAATTTATGATGTGAGGATCTAAAACTTACTCGATATGTGTTCATTTGTGGATTTTTGATGCTTGTAATGTCGTCTTTTTCTCAAAAGGAAGTAGAGTTTTTCTTACAATCAAACAGGAGTTTTCTTACTGCGGACGGTTCTGATTATGTTGTAGTTCCGTTTGAGGGGAAAACAGCAAGTGAACTCTATTCTATGGTAAAGTCCAATGTCATGTCACTTTATCGAAACCCTAAAGAGGTGATGAGTGAAGATGAGAATGTCGCAATTAAAATATGCGCATTAAAGAATCTTGATTGGAAAGAGGGTTGTATCTATGCTTATTATGATTATTACGGAGATTGTAGTTTCTTGTTTCAATTTAAAGATGGGAAAATAAAAGTTGATGCACCCTCTGTCAGTAGTCAAGTATATAATAAAGTTAGTAAGAGTTATAAGTCATTTTATTATTATGTTAGAAAATTATTTACAAGGAAAGGATCCGTTAAACAAAGAAAATTAAAGCATAAACTTAGAATTGAGGAAAATATTAATTATCCGATTAACTATTTGTTAGGTTTTTATCAAAAGAATACAGGTAAAGATGATGATTGGTAATCGTGTATTGTATATTTGACCACGAAAAATATATCGTAAGATTTTATTTTTTAGAAATGTTTTTTAAAAGATATTTATGTTTATATTGTATTGATTTATAGGCATATTACTGTTATTTTAAGTAAAAATATAAGTACAAATATTTTATTTGTTTTAAAATAATATCTGAAATAATTTTTTTATTCAGATTTTATAGTTATTTTTATTAGCGGAAAGACATAAAAGTGTAAAACTTCAGAGTGTGGTTCTGGGATGAAGGTATTGAAACCTCCATTCCAAAAGCACTCAAAGAGTTGATGCTTTTATGTTTTTCCATTTATTCCAGAACAGGAATGGAGGTTTCTTTTTTGTTTAATGTTAATCTTAAAGCAAATGGAAAACTCTGATCTTGAAAACGAGTTGGTAAAATACCAGCCGGATATGATTAAATATGCCGTGTATCTTACTAATGATTACGAGTATGCATTAGATATTGTGCAGGACGTAAATTATCAGATACTTAAAAATAGAGACAAATTCGAATCCCGGCAATATTCTCTAAAAATATCTTTTATATTTATAAGAAACCGTTTTATCTCCTTGACGAGAAAGAGCAAAGCTTTATATATAGAACAAGAAACTCCGTGTAATGTTCAGGTTGAAAACAATACTATTTTCTATGATTATAACTACATTTTAGATTTAATAGACAAAATGGATATTCCTACTCGTGTATTAATAAGGCTATTGATTCAGGGGAAAAGCTATAAGGAGATAGGGAATATTCTAAACGTGAAAGAAGGTACAGTAAAAAGTAGAATTCATTATATCAGAAAAAAGATTAAAAACTTGTTGCCTGAATACTTTTAATTGTTAACCGAGTAATTACCGCAATATATTTTAGAGGTTATAGGTAAGATGATAAACTGTTAAATACAAAAGTTATATCGGTTGTTTTATTATAAACCTATTGATATTGTAGCAAATATGATCACTTTTATCGTCACGGAGTATAAAGATAACAGACTCTCTATGCTCGGTTTGAATCTTCTTGGAGTAACTGCCATTGCGGGAATTATCGCTGTTATTATCGGCTACAAAATTTTTATCATAGCCCAAAGAACGTCCACTTCACTTTCAAACATTTTCTCCAATCTGGACATGCAACTACTTCAGAAACTTGCTTATACCGGCCTCTGTCTTGAACCGGCTCAGGAACTCCTTACTTAACACCTTATCGGGTACTACATGATGCTTTTCTTTCATAATCTTCTTCATTTTGCAAATCTATAAAATAAAAAATACGGAACTCATTCTGAATCCCGTATTGCCTTACACAAAATATTTTATAATGCCTTATTTTTAAAGGCATTTACCGAATATCTCTTGGTACATTTTTAGATATAAAAACTTAACGTACAAATAACATTTCCCTATATTTAGGCAAAGGCCACATCTGATTGTCAACCATCAATTCAAGCTTATCTATGTGATAACGTATCTCATCCAACATCGGAGCAACAGTGTCATGGTATGCAATAGCTTTAGCCCTTTCCCCTTCGATTTTATTTGCCAACTTACGAGCATCCACCATAGTAGCTACCATTTCCTGTATAGAAAGCGTATGTCGGGCTATTTTACGAATTATTTCCATATCTTTAGAAGACATCGCAGCAGCTTCTTCAGGAGGAAATACTTCTTTAATTTTACAAACCGTATCTAATAATAAAGCTTGATACCTCGTTGCAACAGGCAAAATATGATTCAAAGCCAAATCTCCCATTACCCGAGCTTCGATCTGTATTTTTTTAGTGTACATTTCCCATTTTACCTCATTACGTGCAGCCAGCTCTACGGCATTCATCACCCCCACCGCCGAAAACATTTCGACAGAAGCAGGTTTTATATAAGCGTCAAAAATAACAGGAGTACTGGTCTCACAATCCAATCCACGAGCAGCAGCTTCCGCCTTCCATTCATCGCTATATCCGTTACCGTCAAAACGAATAGGCTTGCTTTCCTTTATATATTTTTTCAATACTCGAATAATCGCTTTCTCTTTACTTTCCCCTGCCTGAATTTTCTTATCGACCTCTTCTTTAAAGAGACGAAGTTGATGGGCGACCGCAGAATTAAGAACGATCATAGCCGCAGCACAATTAGCAGAAGAACCGACCGCTCTGAATTCAAAACGATTTCCGGTAAAAGCAAACGGTGAAGTACGATTTCTATCCGTATTATCCATAAGCAATTCGGGAATCTGGGATATATTGAGCTTTACTCCCGTTTTATCACACAATTCTATTACCGCATCATCCGAACTGTTTTCTAAAGCATCAAGAACATCTGACATCTGCGATCCCAAAAAAATAGAAATTATTGCAGGGGGTGCTTCGTTCGCCCCTAAACGATGCGCATTAGTAGCTGAAGATATACTGGCTTTCAGCAAAGCATTATGCTTATAAACAGCCATGATTACATTTACAAGAAATGTAACGAACTGCAGATTTCCTTCGGGAGTTTTCGCAGGAGCCAATAATGGTACTCCGGTATCCGTTCCTAAAGACCAGTTATTATGCTTACCCGACCCGTTTACGCCTTTAAATGGCTTTTCGTGCAGCAACACACGGAATCCATGACGACGAGCAACACGGCGCATAAGTTCCATAATGACCTGATTATGGTCGTTTGCCAAGTTACATTCCTCATATATGGGAGCTAACTCGAATTGATTAGGAGCAACCTCATTATGGCGGGTTTTCACCGGAATGCCTAACTTCAAACTTTCAATTTCCAATTCTTGCATAAAAGCCGATACACGAGTAGGAATAGCCCCGAAATAATGATCTTCAAGCTGTTGATTTTTAGAACTTTCATGCCCCATAAGAGTTCTTCCTGTCAGTAACAAATCCGGACGGGCAGCATATAATCCTTCATCAACCAAAAAATATTCTTGTTCCCAACCCAAATAAGAATAAACTTTTTTTACTTTCGAATCGAAATAACGGCATACATCCAATGCCGCAGAAGTAACAGCATCGATCGACTTTAACAAAGGAGCTTTATAATCAAGAGACTCTCCTGTATAAGAAATAAAAATGGTAGGAATACACAATGTATCTCCGACTATGAATGCAGGAGAAGAAGGATCCCATGCACTATATCCACGAGCTTCGAACGTATTTCGTATTCCACCGTTCGGGAAACTCGAAGCATCTCCTTCTTGCTGAATCAACAACTTTCCCGAAAACTCCTCGACCATTCCGCCCTTACCGTCGTGTTCTACAAAAGCATCATGTTTTTCTGCCGTACCGTCGGTCAAAGGATGAAACCAATGAGTGTAATGCGTCACGCCCATTTCTATTGCCCATTTTTTCATTCCCGCAGCAACAGGATCGGCAATCTCCCGGTTTAAAGGTTTTCCGTTATCGATCGCATCTACCAACGCATCGTACGTTTTCCGAGGCAAATATCGAAACATCTTTTCACGATTAAATACATACTTGGCAAAATACTCGGACGGACGTTCTTCCGGGCGTTCCACAGGAACTGCTTTCTTTTTAAAAGCTTCCTCTACAACTCTGAAACGTAAGGATGACATAGAATTTTCTTTTTATTTTTTAGAATAGCTATACAAAGGTAGAAAAAAAACAGAAAGCCCGCTATCATACAAATATATTATACAATAACGGGACTGTTTTATTTTACTGAATGAGTTCGATCATCACAATAAATAAATATGGTGCTTGGCACATTCGGTAATTTGATCTTCAGGCCAAATGCTTGCCTGTACCTCTCCGATATGAGCTTTTTGCAACAAAAACATACAAAGGCGCGATTGTCCGATTCCTCCACCGATGGAAAGCGGTAGTTCCCCTGATAATAAAGCTTTATGAAAATCTAACATCTCCCGTTCGGGACAACCGCAAATTTCCAACTGTCGTCGCAAGGCTATACGATCGACACGAATACCCATAGAGGAAAGTTCGAATGGACATTCTAAAATAGAGTTCCATAAAATAATATCTCCATTCAATCCGTTATATCCATCCGAATTCATGGAAATCCAATCATCATAGTCCGGAGCACGCCCGTCGTGAGGTTCTCCGTTAGAGAGGTTACCTCCTATCCCGATAATAAATATCGCTCCATATTTCCGTGCGGCTTTCGCTTCCCTGTCTTTTGGAGACAAAGTCGGATACATCTGCAAAAGCTCTTCGGCATGAATAAAAGTAATTTTATCCGGCAATATAGGAGTAATATGGGGAAAGTCGGCATATACCTGACTCTCCAGTTCTTTTACAATATTATAAATTTTACGAACGACATCCTTTAGATAATCTAAATTCCGATCTTGCTCGGTAATCGTCTGTTCCCAATCCCACTGATCTACATACAAAGAATGCAAATTGTCCAAATCTTCATCCGAACGGATCGCATTCATGTCCGTATAAAGTCCATATCCCGGAGCAATTCCGTAAGCCCCCAACTTTAATCGTTTCCATTTGGCAAGGGAATGTACGACCTCCGCCTTTCTGTCTCCCATACATTTAATTGGAAATGTAACAGCCCTCTCATGCCCATTAAGATCGTCATTGATACCCGTTCCGGCTAATACAAACAAAGGTGCTGTTACCCGACGAAGGTTTAATGATTTAGACAATTTTTCCTGAAAACTGACCTTCAATGTTTTTATTGCCTGTTCGGTGGTTTCGGGAAGCAATTTCAATTTATACTGTTTCGGAATAATCAATGCCATTTTTACCTTGTATTTTTCAATATTATATCAATGATATACAATTTGTTAACCATATCGATCAACTAAAAATATATTTTTCATTCTATTTTTTCGCAAAGCCACATAGGTATTTTGCAAGGGCAAATATAACACTTTTGTATAGAATAGCCCAAAAATATAATCTTTTTGCTACTATATTTTTTAAATCAATAACATTTCGATCCACTTACCCAACTCAATAAATAATAAAATTCCAAAAATATTCGATAATACAGCTCTTTTTCGGTATGTTTGCATCAAGAACAAAATATGATCAATAATTTTATCGCAATAGATTTTGAAACTGCCAATAAATACAGAAGCAGTGCTTGTTCTATGGGATTAGTAATCGTTAATAACGGACTAATAACAAAGGAATGGGAAACGTTTATAAGACCTCAACCGTTTTTTTTCTCATATTGGAGCACAGCCATACACGGAATCACACCCGATATGGTAATGGATGCACCGACGTTTGAAGAAGTCTGGAGTCGGATCGATTCGTGGTTTGTCAAATGCGATGCGATTGTCGCACATAATGCACCTTTCGACATAGGCGTTCTGCATGCTTGTCTCGAAAAGGCTCAAATCGCCAGTCATCTTCCGGAAAGTATCTGTACTTATCGATTAGCCCGAAAAAAATTGCCATTTCTTAGGAATCATAAACTCAACACTGTCAGTGAATATTTTCAAATCCCTCTTAACCACCATGATGCATTGAGCGATGCCCGGGCAGCTGCAAAGTTGATGCTTCGTCTCTCCGAAATTTAAACAGGCTTTAAATTCCCGACAACACATTAATCAAACTTACGAAAATCAGGATAAAGTAAATATCGCTTTCTCATCTGCCGGTATTCTTTCAATTCATCAGCCCAACGCTCTTTTATTTGACTTTCACTTTTTCCGGCAATTATGTCCATTCTGACCTGTGTATTTCCCATCAACATATCAAAAAAACGAGGTCTGGTAAAAAAGGATTTACCTCGATCTGCAATTTTATAAAAACCAAGGATATATTTCAATGACAATCCACCGCTCACTTCAACCTCTCGTAAATCGATTCCGAAACAAGTCTTATCTTTCTGTAATGGATTCTTATCAAAGCCGGGAAGTGCACAAGGTGTAAAAGTAAACGTACCGAATTTTTCATCCGGATAACCCAGCACCTGAAAAGGATAACGAGTACCTCGCCCTACACTGACATCAGTAGCTTCAAAAAAACACAGAGACGGATACAATATGACAGATTGACTATTCGGCAAGTTAGGAGACGGTTTCACAGGAAGAATATAAGGATCTCCATGTTGCCAACCTTTTACAGGGATTACCGTAAGTTTTAAGGAATAAGTATCACCCCAATTTTCACCCCGAATCATTCCGGCCAATTCTCCGATTGTCAAACCGTGTAGAACCGGAAGCGGCAACATTCCAACAAACGAACGCAAAGAGTCTTGCATTATCGGTCCGTCGATATAATCGTTCGGATTAGGACGATCCAACACGACCATCTCAACTCCTGTTTCAGCACAAGACTGCATTACATAATACATAGTACTTATATAAGTGTAAAAACGTGCGCCGACATCTTGAATATCGAATACCATAACGTCGATCCCCGACAGTTGTTCCCTTGTCGGCTTTTTATTTTTCCCATAAAGGGATATAACGGGCAAACCCGACCGCTTGTCACGACTGTTCATGACTGTTTCTCCGGGATCTGCATTTCCGCGAAACCCGTGTTCCGGCGCAAAAACAGAGACAACATGAACTCCCCGACTCAGTAATGTATCCAAAAGATGTACTTGCTTATCCCCTACCAAAGAAGTATGATTAACGACTAATCCGACCCGTTTGGATTTTAATAAAGAGACAATTTTATCAATCTGATCCGACCCGTTCAATAAAGGAACAGCTTGAATTATACCTAAAGATAAAACCATCAATATCAACAGTAACGTATGTCGTTTCATTTTTTTATTTTTGTCTGTAAAGATACAGAAATGCGTTTTCTAATACATATTTTCTAAACAGAATTACCGCCATTTATCCTAAAAATCTTATTTTTGTAACTAAGGTTAATCATTTATAACTATCCTATCATGAAACATGTACTCTTTTTGATTATAGTGCTTTCTTGTAATTGTATCTTACTATCCGGACAAAACAACGTTCCGAAAAATCCGTTCGTACCACGAACACAGCCGGCACAAATCATTGCAAACAAAAAGGATACGGCACAAAATATTTTATGCGGGAAATCCGGAAGTTTAAGAAAAACAGATTTTGCCCATGCCATAGACATGTTAGGTTTTGAAAAAAGGCTGAATGACCGCACCGAAACATTCATGCTACAAAACAACACTGAAAATCTGGTTACCCGAGTAAAACTAAAGATCACATATAGAGCTCCTAACGGAAAAATGATCGATTACCGGGAAGTAATGGTCGATGGCGAATTACTGCCTCATACAACCCGACAATTCGAAATAGAAAGTTTCGACAAGGGCAAACGATATTATTTTCACAAAAGTACCGGAGGAAACAAAAAATTAGAGGGTTACCCTTTCCATATACAATTCTCGCTACTGCGATACGATATTGCCATTACCCAATAAAATTTGAGCTTATATCGTTTTTTTTAACTGCCAATACCGCCGCAAATTCTTTTTGTGGCATGTTCTTTGCGCTTGTATTAATAGTATTTTGAATTGATATTTAAACAGTTCAAAGTTTTTTACTTAATAGTTATATGTTTAATTTAATTTTTAGGAGGTACAATTATGACACCTGCAAAACATTCTCAAAACTGGTTACCCGGTATCTTTAATGATTTTTTCGGAAACGAATGGATCGCAAAATCCAACAGTTCAGCACCTGCCGTAAACATTATCGAAAACGATAAAGAATACGAAGTAGAAATAGCTGCTCCGGGTCTGACTAAAGATGACTTCAACGTTCGCATCGACGATAACGATCATCTTATAATCACGGTGGAAAATAAAAAAGAAAATGAAGAAAAAGATAAAAAAGGCAAATTCCTAAGAAGGGAATTCTCCTATTCTCAATTTCGTCAAACTTTGATTTTACCGGAAAATATCAATAAGGATGGGATTGAAGCTAAACAGGAAAATGGCATATTAAGTGTCACAATTCCCAAAAAGGCTCTTCCCGAATCTAAAGAACCGAAACAAATTCCGGTAAAATAAAGTAACAAAATTATCGGATAAAACAATAAAAAAACAAACCGTTTACCGGAATTTTTCATTTCCGAAGAACGGTTTGTTTTTTTAATCATTTCCAGAAGATCTAATATTCAAAATGTCCGAATTCCGATTCGATAACGAGACTATTCTTATCAGCTGTTTCGACAAATCCGATAATCCGGGCATCAATCCCGAATGAGTGGGTAATATCTATGACTTCTTGTGCTCGATCTGGTGTCACATATACTTCCATACGATGTCCCATATTGAACACTTTATACATCTCTTGCCAGTCGGTCTCCGACTGTTCTTGTATCATCTTAAATAAAGGCGGAACAGGGAAAAGATTATTTTTCGTGACTTTCACGCCTTCTACAAAATGCATGACTTTAGTTTGCGCTCCTCCCGAACAATGTACCATACCATGTATTTCCGGCCTCATATAATCGAGTAATTTTTTAATTACCGGAGCATAAGTACGGGTAGGTGACAATACAAGTTTACCTGCGTCAAGCCCCAGCCCCTCAATCTCATCCGTAAGACGAAGCCCTCCGGAGTAGATCAATTCTTCCGGTACAGCTGCATCATAACTTTCCGGATATTTCTCTGCCAAATATTTAGAAAAGACATCATGACGAGCAGAAGTCAAACCATTGCTGCCCATGCCCCCATTGTATTCCTTTTCATAAGTAGCTTGTCCGTAAGAGGCCATTCCGACAATCACATCTCCTCCCTTTATCCGATGATTCGAAATAACATCTGAACGTTTCATCCGGCATGTCACCGTACTATCCACAATGATCGTACGCACCAAATCCCCGACATCGGCAGTCTCGCCTCCGGTAGCATAAGCGTTTACACCTAATTCACGTAATTCCGAAAGCAGTTCGTCCGTACCGTTAATAATGGCAGAAATGACCTCACCGGGAATCAGTAATTTATTCCGTCCTATGGTCGAAGATACCAAAATATTATCGGTAGCACCGACACACAAAAGGTCGTCGATATTCATAATAAGCGCATCTTGGGCAATCCCTTTCCAAACCGAAAGATCTCCGGTTTCCTTCCAATATATATACGCTAAAGAAGATTTTGTCCCTGCCCCGTCGGCATGCATGATATTACAATATTCAGGATCTCCTCCGAGAATATCAGGAATAATTTTACAAAAGGCTTTCGGAAAAATGCCCTTGTCTATATTTCTTATGGCATTATGAACATCTTCTTTCGATGCGGAAACACCACGCAGATTATAACGTTGATCGCTCATTATGATAATTTTCTGATTCGCTTACAAAAGTAATGTAAAAAAAAACGTGTACAAAATTGTACACGCTCTTATTTCTCATTCATATTTAATAGTGATTGGTAGATATTATCGTATCTGCCGGTTTTCTCTTTTTATCACGATGCTCCTGCACAGAATATCCTATTACAATATCGAGTATAACTCTTTTTCCGGAAGGGATTCCCAAAACCTTACGCATGGCTTTTTCGTCGAACCATCCCAACATACAACTGCCTAATCCTTCGGCCGCCGCAGCCAGAACAATATGCGCTGCAGCTACTCCGATATCGATATGGGGAAAATGCTTCCGTTTGATCCAGCCTCCCAGTCCGGCAGAAATATTAGCACTTTCCTCAACAATAACAATATGTACCGGAGCTTGTTTGGTAAAGTGGTTAATGTTCAATATACGGTTCGATGTCGCATCTGCCACACGATTTTTCAATTTCGGATCATCCACTACGATAAAATGCCAAGGCTGCGAATTACAGGATGACGGAGCAAGCCGCCCCGCCTCTAAAATGCGCTCCAGCTTTTCCGGTTCGACCATACGCTCCGGATCAAAAGCCCGATCGCTCTGCCGCTGTTTTACAAGAGAAAGGAAATCCATATATGCAGACTTAATCAGAATATTTCATCATACGGCTGATATACTTGCCGATAATGTCAAACTCAAGGTTTACTACACTCCCGACCGTAATCTGATGAAAGTTCGTATATTCGTGAGTATAAGGAATGATAGCTACCTGAAAACTGTCATCTTTAGAGTTACAGACCGTCAAACTCACACCGTTTACCGTCACCGAACCCTTCTCCACAGTCATATATCCGTCACGTGCTTTCTGCTTGTCAAAATCATATACAAAAGTATAATACCAACTACCGTCCGCTTCTTCTACAGCCGTGCAACGAGCAGTCTGGTCAACATGCCCCTGAACGATATGACCGTCCAATCGCCCGTTCATCATCATACTCCGCTCGAGATTGACTTTATCGCCGACTTTCAACAAACCCAGATTGCTTCTGTCGAGAGTTTCTTGAATAGCCGTCACGGTATATGTACCCTCTTCTATACTCACTACGGTAAGACATACTCCGTTATGCGCTACGCTCTGATCTATTTTCAACTCGTCCGTGAACGAACAAGAAAGAGTCAGATGCAAATTCCCCTGTTCTTTTTTAAGAGCCACAACGGTAGCCGCTTCTTCTACAATTCCTGAAAACATAATATTCCGTTTTAAATTATATCAGCCTCAAAAATAAAAAAAAAATAGCAGTCGAACACTTTTATAAATGATAATTCCGTACATTTGAAAAACACAAGTTTTAAGCGGTATAACATGTTTGTATATGGAAATCACATTACCTCCTAAAAACGATTTATCGGAAAGAATTGTTTTACAGAACCCTCATAATATAGTCATAATCGGTGCAAACGGCGCAGGCAAGAGTCGTTTCGGAGAAGAAATAGAACGGGAATATCCTGAACAGACATTTCGCATATCCGCACTGAACTCGGTTTGTATCGTTCCTGATTCTCCCGATTCTCCCAACTCTATCGCCCGACAGTTTAAAGAAACTTTCAGCGAAAAACCGGCTTCTCAAGCACAAACGGAATTCGAGCAGCTGTTTTGCCTACTTCAATATGAAGAATTCAAAACATTGACGAAATACAAAGAACGGTTAAAGAATGAGATCGGAGTAGCCATTCCGGTTACAAAACTCGACAGGACTCAAATTATATGGGAAAAAATATTTCCACACAGCCGGCTATTGCGCAAGCCTGATCGTTTGGAAATCATATCGGATAAAAGTAATAATCCATATAATGCCTTGCGCATGAGTCAAGGCGAAAGGGTGGTATTCTATTTAATCGCGGCGGCATTATCGGCATCGCCCGACTCTATTTTGATTATCGAAGATCCGGAGGTCCATCTGCACCGCTCGATAATGAGTTCTTTATGGGATTATATAGAGCAAGAACGTCCCGACTGTACATTTGTATATTTGACACACGACATAGAATTCGCAACGACAAGAACCGGAGGAATAAGAATATGGGTAAAATCATACGATGCAGATCAACACTCTTGGGATTACGAACTCATAGAAAATCAAGAACTTTTTCCAGAAGAAGTTTATCTTGAGTTATTAGGAAGCAGAAAACCCATTCTTTTTATAGAAGGTACGGACTCTTCCAGCATCGACATAAAATTATACCCGTATATTTTTCCGGAATATATGGTAAAACCGCTCGGAGGATGCACTAAAGTCATAGAAACGACTAAGGCTTTTGCCGAAATGAAAGGGTTTCATCATCTCGAATCGAAAGGAATCGTAGATAGAGACAGACGTACACCGCATGAAATCAAATACTTAAGAGAACGCAATATTTATGTCCCGGATGTTGCAGAAGTAGAAAATCTTCTAATGCTCGAACCGATAATCCGGGTAATTGCCAGAAGAATGTTACAGAATGAAGATGAAGTGTTTCATGCTGTAAAACAGAACGTAATAGCTCTTTTCAAAAAGGATATAGAATCTCAGGCTTTACTGCACACCCGTCACCGTACCCGCAGAGAAATCGAATACACGATAGACCGGCGTTTAAATACAATCGAAGAGTTTACCCGGCATATAGAAACGCTGACCGATAATATAGACACAGACTCCATATATAGAAATATTCTCGACGAGTTTATCCGATATGCAGAAAATGAAGATTATCCGGCTATTTTAAGAGTATATAATCAAAAAGGAATGTTGCCGCAAAGCCGAGTGACCCATTTATGCGGATTGGCAAATAAAGAAAAATATCTTAGCTTTGTGCTTTCGATTTTGAAAGAAGACAAAGAAGACGCCGCAACGATACGTAAAGCGATACAAGCTTGTTTCGGTATCGTACAAAAGGAAAACGAAGAAGAACTTTAAGATAGAGTTTCAATGATAAAGAAATGGATAGAAGCTGCTCGTCCTCGCACTTTACCGACATCGGTAAGTCCTGTAATCGCAGCTTCGGCATACGCATGGTATCAGAATACATTCAACGGATATGCAGCTACAATATGCCTTATATTCGCATTATTGGCTCAAATCGCTTCAAATTTCGGTAACGATTATTTCGACTATAAAAAAGGAAGCGACAATGCTGATCGTGTAGGACCGCGTCGAGCCGTAGCATCCGGCGATATCTCTCCCAAATCTATGTTTCATGCAACAATATTGACATTGGCTTTAGCATGTGTTACCGGCTGTTTGCTAATCCCCATAGGCGGTTGGGGACTTCTCTTTGCCGGCATATTTATCGCAATTTTCGCAATAGCTTACTCTGCCGGTCCTTATCCCCTATCTTATCACGGGTTGGGCGATATCGCCGTATTTATCTTTTTCGGACTTATAGCCGTCAATCTTTCTTTTTATGTTCAGTCCCTTTATTTCGATCGACAAGTGTTTCTTTGCAGTATAGCTATGGGTTTATTATCGGTCAATATCCTTATGGTCAACAATTACCGGGATAAAGAGACTGATGAAATTTCGAATAAAAAAACACTCGTTGTATTATTCGGGCGTAAATTTGCAGAATACGCATACCTTTTGAATGGAATTGCAGCATTAGCTGTTACCGGAACTATCTGGTTCACGACCAGCATACCCGGCTATATCGCTGCTATTCTATATTTAAGCATACACCTGAAAACTTGGTATGCAATGACGAAAAAAAAAGGAACGGAACTGAATCCGATTTTAGGTAAAACAGCTCGAAATCAACTGATATTTACACTATTACTTATTCTTATTATAATTATAAATCGATCGGCAAGCTTTTAATATTCATAAAATATGACTTTTTCTAATATATACGGAACAGCTTCTTTTTGGACAAAAATATTCATTACGCTTTGTATCATGCTGATAATGCTCATTATATCGGCAATATTGATATGGTTATTCAGTACCAGTTTTAGTAACATTTTATCCCAATCGGATATTCTTGTAGGAAGCATGTCCATCCAATGTATTTTTCTTTTTATTTCCACAGCCGTAGTTGCAGCCGGACTATTCAGTTCTCATCCGTTTTCATATTTGAAAATGGATAAAAGGCCATCTGTTACAGCACTTATCGGTGTTATAATCTGTATGATCGTATTTATACCTTTCATGAATTTAGTCATTAGCTGGAATCAATCTTTGACATTGCCTGAAAACTTTTCGGCTGTCGAAACATGGATGCGCAATAAAGAAGCTACCGCCCAACTGATTACCGATCAATTATTAAACATACATTCTTTAGGAGCGCTGGTATTATTGATTTTAGTTATCGGCATTCTGACCGGTATCGGGGAAGAGACACTCTTCAGAGGCCTCCTTCAAAAACTATTATGGGAAAAAACAGGTAACAAACATGCTGCAATATGGATCGGAGCAATAATATTCAGCGCCATACATTTTCAGTTTTTCGGGTTTATACCCCGTATGCTGCTCGGAGCTTTTTTCGGATATTTGCTTGTATGGTCGGGAAATATATGGTTACCGATAACCGCACATTTTTTTAACAACAGTATAACTGTCGTTTTCCACTATATAGAAAATCAAGGATATGAACTTTCTTACTTTGAAAAAATCGGTACTATGGAAAACGGTACTTGGGATATTGCCGTATATAGTTTGATTCTTTTTATCTTATGCAGCTATACCTTATACAAATATCTGCAAAAAAAGTCGTTACGGATATAAAAAACACCGGTACATTCCTCGAAAAATCAATCAAATTTCTTACGATGAAAAATAAAATTACGTCCAAGATATTTTTCCCGAACTACCGGATCGACGGCCAGCTCTTCAGAAGTTCCTTGAAATAATATCTTACCCTCAAACAACATATATGCCCGATCGGTAATACTCAAAGTCTCAGGTGCGTTATGGTCGGTAATCAAAATTCCGATATTCTTCTCTTTAAGCTTATATACAATATATTGAATATCTTCTACTGCAATCGGGTCGACCCCGGCAAAAGGTTCGTCAAGCATAATAAACTTAGGGCTGATAGCCAAACAACGTGCAATCTCGGTACGTCGTCTTTCCCCTCCGGATAATTGATCCCCCAAATTCTTCCGTACCTTTTGTAACCGAAATTCAGCAATCAGACTCTCCAATTTTTCTTTTTGAAATTCTTTGCTTTTTCCGGTCATCTGTAAAACAGACAAGATATTATCCTCAACCGACATTTTACGAAACACAGAAGCCTCCTGCGCTAAATATCCGATTCCATGCTGAGCACGTTTATATACGGGGAACTTAGTAATTTCAAGATCATTCAGGAAAATGCGCCCCTCATTGGGAGTGACCAAACCGGTAGTCATGTAGAAAGTCGTGGTCTTCCCCGCTCCATTCGGCCCTAACAGACCGACAATTTCACCTTGTTTTACATTAATAGAGACATGATTGGCAACCGTACGTTGCCCGTATTTCTTCACCAGATTCTCGGTTCTCAATACCATCAAATCGTCACCTTGCACAATACGAGTAGCGGTCGTATTGGTTTCCGTCTCAATATTTGGGGTAAGCTCTTCTGCCATTCCTGATGTCTGATTTAGTTGCGACTGATTATTTCTGTTGCAAAGGTAAAGATTTTCACGGACTACGGTAATTTAACGTTCTAAATTTTATAAATATAAAAAATAAAGCCAGCCCGTCTTTATCTCTTTGGTGTTGTAGACGGTAATATAACCGTTTTTTAGGAGCTCAGCGATTCACATCGCATATTTAGGTGTGTAAGAGTATGACAAGCCGACTTTAATACATTTTATTATGTGCAAAGATACATTTATTTTTTCATGAAAATTTTTCATTTCCTCATTTTTTTCGTTTTTTAAAATATTCTTATAAAGAACTGTTATACTGTATGCAAATGAAAGATAAAGGTATTTTATATCAATTTTTAAGTTTAAAACAGCCATGCCTGAAAAATTTTCCCTAAGTTTGTAGAGTCTGATTAAATTTTACTCGGGTCAGGTTTGAGAACTTCTTTCGAGAATGTTTTATAGTTTTTACGAAGAGGATAGCGAGCTATCGAGTAAAAACAGAAAAACAGACCGAAAGAAAATACAAAGATGACCTGATTATATTTCTTTATTGGAAATTTTAAACAGGCTCTCATTAAAATATACATATTATAGTCGTAAAAAGAATACTCTTTTTACTGAAATGGTATCTATTAAAAACGAAAAAATATGTTTATATTAAAATCGCTAAACAAGTTCGGCGAATATATTTTATTAATGGGTAAAGTTTTCTCAATTCCCGACCGATGGAGCGAATTTTTCAGACGATATATAATGGAAGTTTATCAACTCGTGATAGACTCTATCGCTATCGTGGTAACGATCTCCCTGTTTATCGGTGCTGTTATAGCTATACAAACATCTTTGAACATCATGTCTCCGCTGATTCCCCCCTATACGGTAGGTTTAATAACGAGAGATACCCTCCTGCTCGAATTCTCATCATCTATAATGTGTCTTATTCTTGCAGGAAAAATTGGATCTAACATCGCATCCGAAATAGGGACAATGCGAGTAACAGAACAGATAGACGCATTGGATATCATGGGAGTAAATTCTGCCAATTATCTCATCCTACCTAAAATCACGGCATTAGTAACGTTTATCCCCATCTTAGTAGCATTCAGCATGTTTACCGGATTATTCGGAGGGTATCTGGTAAGTATTTTCACATCAATTATTCCGACATCCCGGTATGTTTACGGACTACAATCATATTTTAATGAATATTATATCTGGTACTCGATCATCAAATCTCTTTTCTTCGGATTTGTGATTAGCAGCGTAGCATCTTTTTACGGTTATAAAGTAAAAGGCGGTGCTCTTGAAGTAGGACAAGCAAGTACCGATTCTGTAGTCGTAAGCAGTGTAACCATCTTATTACTCGATGTTTTACTGACCAAAATATTATTGCAATGATAGAAATTAAAAATGTTACAAAATCGTTTGACGGTAAAACTATCTTGCATGACATTTCTGCGACCTTTCACACCGGAAAAACGAATCTGATCATCGGACAAAGCGGATCGGGGAAAACCGTATTGATGAAATCGATTGTAGGGTTATTGCACCCCGAATTCGGACAAATACTATATGACGGCAAAGATTTATTACAAATGTCCGGGGCGCAAGTTAAAGCCTTACGCTCCGAAATCGGAATGCTATTTCAGGGATCAGCTCTATTCGATTCTCTGACCGTAATAGAAAATGTCATGTTCCCATTAAAGATGTTTACTCGCAAATCCTTGTCCGAACGGATAAAGCGTGCAGAATTTTGTCTGGATAGAGTAAACCTGAAAGGTGCTGACAATCTTTTTCCTTCGGAAATAAGCGGAGGTATGCAAAAACGTGTTGCGATCGCCCGAGCGATTGCACTAAATCCAAAATATTTATTTTGTGACGAGCCTAACTCCGGATTAGATCCTCGTACTTCTATTCTCATTGACGAATTGGTTCGAGATATTACTCGTGAATATAACATTACGACAATCATCAACACGCACGATATGAATTCGGTTATGGGTATCGGAGAAAATATAGTATTCCTGGACAAAGGGCACAAAGAATGGGTCGGAAACAATGAAGAAATTTTTACTTCGGATAATAAAGCGTTAAATGACTTTGTTTTTGCCTCCAATCTTTTCAAGATGGTCAAAAAATATGTCATAAAAGAACACCTGTCCGATTCTCTGAAAGAATAGTATAACCGCAAATCCCGTCAACGAACACGAAATTTGTAACACATTTATTGACAGACATCTAAAATAAAGCTAAAAAGTTCGTTTTTATTTTTGTGCAATCGATTGTTTTAAATCAAAGATTTAGTGTATATTTGCACACTGATATTTTATAACTATATTTGAACCATGAGCAAAAAAGTAGTCACATTCGGAGAAATCATGTTGCGGTTGGCCACACCGG
>NZ_CANUAR010000018.1:0-75862 GCF_947855755.1 uncultured Coprobacter sp. | reverse complement strand
GAGATCGCGATGTTTCCGATACTTCAAAGATACTAAAATGAAAGCAAATCACAACAAGAAGGTGGAGTTGATACTACTGAATATGATGTTTCCGATACTTCAAAGATACTAAAATGAAAGCAAATCACAACATTGTTTGGTTTTACCATTCGTAATACAAGATGTTTCCGATACTTCAAAGATACTAAAATGAAAGCAAATCACAACATTATTTTTTATGGTTACATAAAATATTTGATGTTTCCGATACTTCAAAGATACTAAAATGAAAGCAAATCACAACGTCATAGCTGACTTCAAACTTGTCAAGTTTGATGTTTCCGATACTTCAAAGATACTAAAATGAAAGCAAATCACAACTAACTTTATTTCTTATTTCCTTCTGTATAGATGTTTCCGATACTTCAAAGATACTAAAATGAAAGCAAATCACAACGTATATCTCGCCATATTAAGAGGATTATAGGATGTTTCCGATACTTCAAAGATACTAAAATGAAAGCAAATCACAACATCGTGAAACTGGAGAAATTTACAAGTTATGATGTTTCCGATACTTCAAAGATACTAAAATGAAAGCAAATCACAACAACAAGCAACAAATGGAATAATGTATATGGGATGTTTCCGATACTTCAAAGATACTAAAATGAAAGCAAATCACAACCTATCCACGTGCGGTACATGTCGATGCAGGATGTTTCCGATACTTCAAAGATACTAAAATGAAAGCAAATCACAACCTATCCACGTGCGGTACATGTCGATGCAGGATGTTTCCGATACTTCAAAGATACTAAAATGAAAGCAAATCACAACCTACCCAAATATGTAATTCCGGTAACAACAGATGTTTCCGATACTTCAAAGATACTAAAATGAAAGCAAATCACAACATGACAGACGATTTGAAACAAAAAATTGCAGATGTTTCCGATACTTCAAAGATACTAAAATGAAAGCAAATCACAACAGGAGGTCAAGAATATGAAGATTCTTGGCGGATGTTTCCGATACTTCAAAGATACTAAAATGAAAGCAAATCACAACCAATGTTTCAGAGGTTAAAAGATTGCGGGAGATGTTTCCGATACTTCAAAGATACTAAAATGAAAGCAAATCACAACCAGATGATGAAAATACTTCGGCATTATATAGATGTTTCCGATACTTCAAAGATACTAAAATGAAAGCAAATCACAACTGTCTGGGCTTCTGTCGGGGATTCTATCTGAGTATTTTCGACACCAAAGATACTAAAATGAATACAAAATTCTGTATAAAGGATTAAAAAATTGAGAATGTAAGATTATATGATAAATGTTGATCATACTCATTTCTATAAAAGTAGAGAAAAGTGCTACTATGATATTAATATAGATATAGTTAGACTGAAGAGATCACAGTGTAAAGAAGAATATTTGATAAGTTGTAGGAATAATAGATTTTATTTTTCCCTCAAATATAAATTAGGCTGTAATATTTTGTATTACAGCCTAACTGATATTGTAAGATTAAGGGGGTTAGTCCTCAATAGCAGCCTGCGCGGCAGCGACCCGTGCGATAGGTACACGATAAGGACTGCAACTCACGTAATTCATGTTGAGAGAGGCACAGAACTTGACAGATGATGGTTCTCCGCCGTGTTCACCGCAAATACCGACTTTCAGTTTCGGTTTGGTAGTACGACCTTTTTCTGTTCCCATACGTACCAATTGTCCTACACCTTGCTGATCGAGGATTGCAAACGGATCGTTTTTCAATATTCCTTTCTCCTGGTATATTTTCAAGAACTTACCGGCATCATCTCGAGAAAATCCGAATGTCATTTGGGTCAAGTCATTTGTTCCGAAAGAGAAGAAATCGGCTACTTCCGCTATTTTATCAGCAGTTAATGCAGCGCGGGGCACTTCGATCATTGTTCCTACTTTATATTCGATTTGATCATTGCGTTCCGAGAACACTTTTTCCGCAGTTTGATGGATTATAGCTGCCTGCATCTTCAATTCTTCGACTATGCCTACCAGAGGAACCATGATTTCAGGAATCACTTTTGCTCCTTTAGCTTTTGCATCGAGTGCAGCTTCGATAATGGCACGAGCTTGCATCTCGGTAATTTCAGGATATGTACATCCCAATCGGCAGCCACGGTGTCCTAACATTGGGTTGAATTCTTCTAACGAATCGCATGCAAGTTTTACTTCTTCTATAGAAAGCCCCATTTCTGCGGCCAGTTCTTTCTGTGTAGCTAACTGATGAGGTACGAATTCGTGCAAGGGAGGATCGAGAAGACGTATTGTTACTCCGAAACCGTCCATTGCCATAAAGATACCTTCGAAGTCCTGACGCTGCATGGGAAGCAGTTTCTTCAAAGCTTCTCTGCGGCCTTCTTCATCTTTAGAAAGAATCATTTCTCGCATGGCTTTAATTCGATCACCTTCGAAGAACATGTGTTCTGTACGGCAAAGCCCGATACCTTTTGCTCCGAATTTACGTGCAACGGCAGCATCCTTAGGCGTATCGGCATTGGTTCTTACATCCATTTTGGTGTATTTCTCCGCTAACTCCATAATTTTTGCAAAGTCTCCGCTTAAATCGGCATCAACGGTATTTACCTGTCCGTCATAAACTTCTCCGGTCGATCCGTTCAGAGAAATCCAATCTCCTTCTTTATAAATGTGACCGCCCATTTCCAAAGTGCGGGCTTTATAATCTACTTTTATTTCTCCAGCTCCCGATACACAGCATTTCCCCATGCCACGAGCTACTACGGCTGCGTGAGAAGTCATACCACCTCGAGCTGTCAGAATACCTTGAGCTACGTTCATTCCACGTAAGTCTTCCGGAGACGTTTCGATCCGTACCAAAATTACTTTTTTTCTTTTTTCCGCCCATTCTTCCGCATCATCTGCGAAAAATACGATCATTCCGGTTGCCGCACCCGGAGATGCAGGAAGACCTTTGGCTACTACTTTAGCCTCTTTCATCGCTTTTTTATCGAATACCGGATGTAATAATTCGTCCAGTTTTTGCGGTTCCATTCTTTTGAGTGCGGTTTTTTCATCGATGACACCTTCCCGAAGCATATCCATGGCGATTTTTACCATGGCAGCTCCGGTACGTTTTCCGTTACGGGTTTGCAATAACCATAATTTACCGTCTTGAATCGTGAATTCAAGATCCTGCATATCTTTGAAATAGTCTTCGAGTTTCTGTTGTGTTTCGATCAGGTCTTTAGCACAAGCAGGCATTGCTTCTTCCAGTGAAGGGTATTTGCTTGCACGTTCTTCTTCCGATATACCTTGCAATGCAGCCCATCTGCGAGATCCTTCGATCGTGATTTGTTGCGGAGTCCTGATTCCGGCAACAACGTCTTCTCCTTGTGCGTTGATCAGATATTCACCGTTAAATATGTCTTCTCCCGTAGCGGCATCTCTCGTAAATGCAACTCCGGTAGCAGAAGTTTCACCCATATTTCCGAATACCATTGCCTGTACGTTTACGGCAGTTCCCCATTCTTCGGGGATTTGGTTCATGCGGCGATAATAGATAGCCCGTTCGTTCATCCAGCTATCGAATACGGCACAAATAGCTCCCCATAGCTGCTCCCATGGAGAATTCGGAAAATCTTTGCCTGTGCATTCCTTTACAGCAGCTTTGAACTTCTTTACTAAGAGTTTGAGATCTTCGACTTCCAGTTCGGTGTCGTTTTTTACCCCTTTTTGTTTTTTAACTTCGTCCATTACCTCTTCGAACGGATCGATATCTTCTTTGCTTTTAGGTTTCATTCCCAATACGACATCTCCGTACATTTGAACGAAACGACGGTAAGAGTCCCATGCAAAACGAGGATTCCCCGATTTTTGGGCAATACCTTCTACCGCTTCATCTGTCAATCCTAAGTTCAATACCGTATCCATCATACCCGGCATAGAAACTCTTGCTCCGGAACGAACGGAAACTAATAAGGGATTTTTTGCATCGCCGAATTTTGTTCCCATCAGATTCTCTACATGGGCCATCGCTTTTTCTACATCAGCCTTAATTAATTTTACAACTGCATCTTTTCCTTCTTTATTATAGGCTGTACAAACTTCAGTTGTGATCGTGAAACCGGGAGGTACAGGAACTCCGATCAGATTCATTTCAGCAAGATTGGCACCTTTTCCTCCCAACAGATTTTTCATGTCAGAACGACCCTCTGCTTTGCCGTTCCCGAAAGTATAAACACTCTTCATAGTATAAATAAAATTATTAATATGTCTTTGTTCTTGAAATAAATGTAACAAAGGGTTAACTCTTTACAAAAATATGAGTTATGATTAAATATGCAAAAATTCTGAGAATAATTTTGACCTGTCATTGATTTTTGGAATATACGTATAGATTGTTTAAGAAATATGCTTAACTTTGACCAAATTTGTTTTTGTTTTAAAAGTACTATTTTGGCACGTAAAAAGAAAGAGCTTCCTGTTATAGAACAGGTTGAGATTACAGATGTGGCTGCTGAAGGCAAGGCGATAGCTCGGATTGATGATTTAGTTGTATTTGTTCCGTTTGCCGCTCCCGGAGATATTGTCGATTTGCAATTATATAGAAGAAAACATCGTTATGCTGAAGGGCGAATATTGAAGTTTCATAAATATTCCGAAATACGTGTTGAGCCGTTTTGTTCGCATTTCGGTATATGCGGAGGATGCAAATGGCAACATATCCCGTATGAAAAACAGATAGCTTATAAGCAGCAGCAAGTTTTTGATAACCTTTCCCGGATCGGGAAAATCGATTTACCGGAAATTTCTGTGATAAAAAGATCGGAAAGGACTCGTTTTTACCGTAATAAGTTGGAATTTACCTTTTCGAATAAATCATGGTTGACACAAGAAGAATTGCAGTCTGAACAAACTTTCGATTCTCGGAATGCGTTAGGATTCCATATTCCCGGAATGTTCGATAAGGTATTGGATATTAAGACTTGTTGGCTGCAGGATAATATCTCTAATGATATACGGTTGGCTATTCGGAAATTCGCGCTTGATCATGATTATTCTTTTTTTGATCTGAGAGAACAGCAAGGGTTGATGCGTAATATCATAATTCGTACGACATCAACTGGTGAAGTTATGTTGATTGTTGTCTTTTTTGAGAATGATAGGTCTAAAATCGATGCTATGATGGAGTATCTTGCGGAGACCTTTCCTCAAATTACCTCTTTATTATATATAATAAATCAGAAAGCTAATGATACGATTACCGACCAAAAGGTTCATGTATTCAAGGGTCGGGATTATATATTGGAGTCGATGGAGGGATTACAGTTCAAAATAGGACCTAAATCTTTTTATCAGACCAATTCTGAACAGGCGTATGAATTGTATGAAATAGCTCGAGATTTTGCCGGACTTACCGGTGAAGAACTTGTTTATGACTTATATACGGGGACTGGGACTATTGCGAATTTCGTAGCTTGCCGTGCCCGGAAAGTGATAGGGATAGAATATGTTCCGGAAGCGATTGAAGATGCGAAAGTAAATTCGGATTTGAACGGCATCGTCAATACCTTGTTTTATGCCGGAGATATGAAGGATATTCTTACTCAAGATTTTATCAGCGAACACGGTCGCCCCGACGTTATTATTACCGATCCTCCGAGAGCCGGAATGCACGATGATGTCATAAAGACCATTTTGTTTGCCGAACCTACAAAAATCGTTTATGTCAGTTGTAATCCTGCAACTCAGGCGCGGGATCTGAATCTGTTGGATGAAAAATATCGTGTCGAAAAAGTTCAGCCGGTAGATATGTTTCCACATACTCATCATGTAGAAAATGTAGTATTGTTGGTAAAAAAATAAAGGGGAGATAATATTATCTCTCGTATTCGGAATAAATAAGGAAAATGGAAAGCTCGGAGGAATTTTTTGCTTTCCGTTTCTTTTTGTGTATTGATACTTGAAAAATAATTTAAAATAAGAAGATGGAAAAGGAAAAAACTTTAAGAGATTCTGTTCTCGTGCGTTGGTCTGCGTTGGGAATTGTCGCTTTCACCATGATGGCGGCATATTTTGTAAACGACATTATGGCTCCGCTGAAAACTATGTTAGAAGCCAATTTGGATTGGACCAGTCGTGATTTTGGATTCTTTACGGGAGCATATAGCTTTTTGAACGTATTTTTGTTGATGTTGATTTGGGGCGGTTTGATGCTTGACCGTTTCGGAATACGATTGACCGGAAAAATCGCGGCGATTTTGATGGTGTTAGGTACTTCTTTGCAGTATTATGGCATGACAGCGGATATTTCGGCAGAAGCAACGTTTTTCGGTTACAAGCAAGGTGTTTTTATCGCTGCTGCCGGTTATTCTATTTTTGGAGTCGGAGCAGAAGTTGCGGGAATTACCGTTACTAAAATTATTGCAAAGTGGTTTAAAGGAAAAGAGCTCGGTACTGCGATGGGAATTCAAGTAGCATTGGCTCGTATAGGTTCTCAAGTCGCTTATTCGGTATCTATTCCTTTGGCAAAGAGTTTTTCTATATCGACTCCGGTACTTTTAGGTTTAGTGTTGTTGGTTATCGGGTTGATAACGTTTTTTATATACGCTGTGATGGATCGGAAGCTCGATAAGCAAGAAGACTATGCAGAGGAAGAAGACGAGAGTAAATTCAGTTTTAAAGATGTAAAAAATATTTTGATTAATCCGGGTTTCTGGTTGATCGCTTTATTGTGTGTATTATTCTATTCCTGTGTATTTCCGTTTCAGAAATTTGCTTCCGAACTCATGATCAATAAATACGGAATCAGTGATAATTTGGCTGGTACAATTGCCGGCCTGCCGGCTTTGGGAGCATTGATCCTAACACCTGTATTCGGTATTTATCTTGATTGCAAGGGAAAAGGTGCGAGTATTATGATGTTGGGGGCAGCAATGCTTATCGGAGTTCACTGTATCTATGCATTACCTTTTATCACCAATTATCTCGTGGCGATAATCCTGATGATTATTTTAGGTATTGCATTTTCCCTTGTTCCGTCAGCGATGTGGCCGAGTGTAACTAAGATTTTCCCGGCCCGCCAGTTGGGAACAGCGTATGCGCTTATCTTTTTTATTCAGAATATAGGTTTATGGGGAGTACCTAACCTTATCGGGTGGGTATTGGATAATTATTGCGTTGTCGGAAATGAGAATAATGCAAATCTTTATGATTATACGACACCTATGTTTGTCTTTACAGGTTTTGCCACTTTATCGTTTATTGTTGCCTATTTGTTGAAAGTTGCAGATAAAAAATACGGCTATGGGTTGGAGAAGCCGAATATGAAAGACTGCTAAAAGTCAGAACAGGTCTGTTTTTTATCTGTCTATAAGAAATAAAAAATATGGGGCGATCAGTTAAATTTCAATCGCCCCATATTTTTTATTTTGAGATTATAATTGCTTGCTTAAAGCCTGTTTAAATTTGGACAGACTCTGAGGTCTTCTTATTAGAAAAATACACCGATACCGATTTTAAATCCATATTCATTCCTTCGGTCGGTGAAACTGTATTTCCAATAAACGTCCGGTTCTATTGCGACATTTTGGGATACGAATATCGAATATCCCAGATCGGCTCCAAAATAAAAATAATCTCTTTTTCGGGTAATATTCGAACTGTATTCTCTAAGCCATACTTTGTCATAACCCAATTCTGCAGACAAATATAATTTCGAAAAAAGATAATATCGCAATCCTGTGTTTAAATTTATGCTATTGTCCTTATAATCATTTTGTCGATCGACTTTAAATCCTACACCTACTAATAAAGCCAATCTGTCGCATAAAAAATTACCGCCTTTAAAACCCATTCCGAGTTTAAATCGATTATCTTTATCCAGATCGTTGTTTGTTCCGCTTAAGTCAAATGCCGTGAATTGCGGATTCAATAGCCAATGTCCTCTCTCTGTCTGGGCTGGAATAGAAAAGCTCAGGCAGATCAAACATGTGATGATTATTAATTTCTTTGACATATCGGTTTCGTTTTTGTTATTTATATGAATCTTGTTGCTGTCGCCGTTCTCTTTTTAACCGTTCTTTTTTACGTAAAACGACCCTAAGTAAAAATATTATGATTAGAGTAACTAATATAATAGCAAAATATTCGACGTATTGGCCGGCTTCGATAAATTTGGGCCAGCCGATATAAGCCATGACACCCAAATAAATTAATAATATGATAGTTATTAAATTCGATTTTTTCATTTTTATGCATATTAAATTGAAGCGAAATTAAACTGTCTCTTGCACTGCAGGTCTGTTTTTATAAAAATCTGAAAAACACCCTGTCGAAAGACTTTTATATATGCGGACACAAGCCCATGCATCGGTTGCCGCATATTTTTTTTGAGCATCAGAAAGTATATCGGCTTCCCAATTAGATAATCTTTGAGATTTGGATATTTTTTTTCCGAAAAGGATGGCATATATCTTTTGCAAACTCATGTCTTCTATATTGAATTGTTTCACGTAACTTTGCAGTTCGATAAAACCTTTTGGCTCGAACGGTGCTATTTTGTGAAGCATAGAAAAATCATCTTTTAAAGATAACCCGATTTTTATAATGTTCGGATTCTCGAATAGTGTTTTCAGTGTAAGAGTAAAACCTGTTCGGTTTATTCTGAAAAGAAAACAAGTATCTTCTGTTGCGATTTGTATGAGAGCGACAGTATGAGATTTCCCTTTTCTGAAAGAGGGACGGGTTTCGGTATCTACTCCCAGAATAGGAAAATCCGAAAGATATGAGACCGCTTTTTCTATATCTTGTTCATTTTGAACCACGATAATACGTCCTGAAAAAGCATCTGTTTCCAGTTTAGATATTTCTTCTTTTGTTATTTTTGTCGGTTTATATTTATTCATTCCATTTATTCCATTCATCCATGTTCATATCTTCCTTCCATGATTCTTGGCGTTGAGAAAATAGATTATTTCCGTTTGTCGGTTTTACATTGTCATGATGATGCACTTCTTCATCGTCCGTATCTTCTGAAGAGTACCTCAACGAATGTAAAGCTCTTAAAACATTTACGAGTTTCTGTCCCCAATAATCTGCAAAATTATTTTTGCATTCGTTCAAGGATATGCGCATACATTCTTCATTTCCCAAGCTATATACCGATATGAAATCTTTAATATCTTGGTATATATCTGTAAGATCTTCAGATATATATGCAATGATAGGACTTTCACTGTATTGCATATCTGCATGGAAAACCTCAAGATATGAATCTTGTTCACCTAATATTTGTTCTATGCTGTTGCGAATATATTCATAAATTTCTTCAGTAACAAAATGTTCTATATTTATGTCATATTCTTCGTCCTCTTCATTGGAGTCCGGGAGTAATACCGCTTTGAGATAAAGTAAAGGAAGAATTTTTACAGCGGTATCTATAAATTCGTTTTTTTCGCTTTCCTGAACTTTTTCCATTAAGGAGCAGAATTCGACACCGACTGTAACAAACTCGATTGTGTTTTTTGAAAAAATATAGTTATCCATAATTTATGTTTGCGGTTGATATAATGCCTTTGACAGAATATATCGATATACATTCGAAGGCATATAATAGTTCATGTTTTTTCCTTTGGAAATACCTTCTCTAATAAAAGTTGAAGATATTTCGATTATCGGACTTCTGGCTATTTGAATATTTTTGCCGTTTAAGGAATTTGCGGAGGTTATTTCATATCCGAGACGGGGATATATAAAAATAGGATAATTGTCTAAAATTTCCTGATAGTCTTTCCATCGATCGAAAATAAGCCAGTTGTCCGAACCTATGATTAAATAAAATTCATTTTCGGGATATTTCTCTTTTAGTGTTTTTAATGTCCGTATCGTGTACGAAGGAAGGGGCAAAGAAAACTCTATATCGCAATATTTGAGTTTTCGATTTCCACGGATAGCTTTTTTTACCATCGTTATTCTGTGAATGTCCGATAGCAAATCTCTCTTGGATTTCAGCGGATTTTGAGGTGATACGACAAACCATATTTCGTCCAACTCTTCAAATTCGCATAAATAGTTGGCTATAATCAGATGTCCTGTATGTATCGGATTAAAAGATCCGGAGAATATTCCTATTTTCATGATTTAATGAGCCGTGAAATTCCGTATAGCTTGTAACGCTTGTTTTTGAGCGTCTTCCAGATTATCATTGACGATAACAATATCGAATTGAGAAGCAAAAGTAAGTTCGTATTCCGCTTTGTTCAATCTGCATTCGATAACATCCGGGGCATCTGTTCCACGACCTGTTAATCTTTGGCGTAAGACTTCCACACTTGGAGGTTGGATGAATATCGATAAAGCCCGATCGCCATAGAACTTTTTTATATTTATTCCGCCAACAACATCGACATCGAAAACAACATTTTTTCCTTCGGCAACAAGTCTCTCCACTTCACATTTTAATGTGCCGTAAAATTTATCCGCATATACTTCTTCATATTCGAGAAATTCGTTGTTGGAAATTTTTGTTTTGAATTCTTCCGGACTCATAAAATAATATTCTACTCCGTTCCTTTCGTTACCTCTCGGAGCGCGGGATGTTGCGGATATAGAAAAGGCCAGGTTGAGATTTTGTTGTAATAAGTAATTTATAATCGTCGATTTTCCTGAACCTGATGGCGCTGAAAATATGATTAGTTTCCCTTGCATAACAATTACATTACATTAAGAACTTGTTCTTTGATCTGTTCTAACTCATCTTTCATGCGAACGACTATTTTTTGTAGTTCCGCATGGTTGGCTTTAGAACCTAATGTGTTGATTTCTCGTCCCATTTCCTGACTGATAAAACCGAGTTTTTTCCCCTGTCCTTTACCGGAAGCCATTGTTTCTATGAAGTATTTCAAATGATTGTCCAGACGATGTTTCTCTTCGTTAATATCCAATTTTTCGATATAGAAAATCATTTCCTGTTCGAATCGGTTTTTGTCATAATCAAAATTTTCTATTTTACTTAGAGCTTCATGTATTCTGACTTTAACTTTTTCGACACGTTCTTGCTCATAAGGGGCAACCTCTTTAAGAAGAGATGTGATATTCTCGATTTTCTGGGTAAATAGTTTCTGAAGCATTTCCCCTTCTTGTCGTCTGAATTCTTCCAATTGACCGATTGCCTTATCTATTGTCTGCATCAATACATACCCTTCATTGTCTTCCAATTCCATTGTATCGGTTTTCATTGATTCGGGGAGACGCAGTAAAGTCTGAAACCAGTCAGTCGGTAAACCTATCTTCAATGTTTCAGAAGCTTCTTTGATCTGTTGGTAATATCCTTCTATAACAGGCATATTGAGTTGGGTACAGGCATCCCGGCCTATATTCTCTATAAAAATAGAAAAATCGACTTTCCCGCGTTCTAATCTTTTGGCGATTTCTGATCGTATTTCCATTTCTTTCTCACGATATATAGCCGGAATACGAGTCGATAAATCGAGTTGTTTACTATTTAGAGATTTTATTTCTACTGTGATTTTTCGATTGGGCAGTTCGGCAATAGCTTTGCCGAACCCGGTCATTGAATGTATCATTGTAATTAATGTTTTTGCAAAATTAATTTTAATTCTGTTTCAATAATCATTAAATCGGAAAAAACCGCTACTTTTGCCGAATACATTTAAATTATTTAGGAAAATAGATGGCGACTCTTTTAAATATAGAAACTTCTACATCTGTCTGTTCAGTAGCGTTGACGCATGAAGGGCAAGTCATATTTCGCCGAGAAAATTATGAAGGACCTTCGCATGCTTCCTGTTTGGGCGGATATGTACAGGAAGCTGTCGATATGGCGAAGCATTACGGATTCAAGTTAGATGCCGTTGCTGTCAGTTGCGGTCCGGGGTCTTATACCGGACTCAGAATAGGAGTATCTATGGCGAAAGGTCTTTGTTTCGGGTTCGGAATACCGTTAATAGGTATAAATACTCTTGAAATAATGACCTGTCATGTAATGTTTAGGGAAAAATATCCTGAAAATACTTTGTTTTGTCCGATGATCGATGCACGGCGCATGGAGGTTTATTCTGCTATTTATGATTTATCTCTAAATCCTGTGAAGCCCGTATCTGCCGATATTGTCGAGGCAGACTCATACGAGAACTTTTTGAGAGAGCAACCTGTTTTATTCTTTGGTAACGGAGCTGCGAAGTGTCGTTCGGTATTGACAAATTCGAATGCTCTGTTTTTGGATAAAGATATTGATCCTTTAGCTTCAGATATGTTGGCTTTGGCAGAAAAAGCTTTTAGGAAAAGTGATTTTAAGGATGTCGCTTATTTTGAACCTTTTTATTTAAAGGAGTTTGTTGCGACTAAGCCGAAACATAAAGTTTTATAACTAAATATTTTTAATTATGCCCGATTATAATACACAACAAAAGAAGTTGATCATGCCCGAATATGGACGTAATGTTCAGCAAATGATAGATCATTGTGTATCGATAGAAGACCGTGAAGAGCGTACTCGTTGTGCAAATACGATTATAAACATCATGGGAAACTTATTTCCCCATCTTAGAGATGTCGATGATTTTAAACATAAGTTGTGGGATCATTTGGCTATTATGTCCGATTTTAAATTAGACATTGATTATCCTTATGAAATTATTCGGAAAGAGAATCTTCGTACTAAGCCGGATAGAGTTCCGTATACTTTGACTCCGATTCGTTATAGACATTATGGTAAGACTCTCGAGCGTATGATAAAGAAATGTGAAGATTATCCGGATGGTCCGGAACGAGATCAGTTGATTTCTTTATTGGCCAATCACATGAAGAAGTCTTTTCTTACATGGAATAAGGAGGTTGTTGATGATGATAAGATATTCAAAGATCTTAGAGAATATTCCCGAGGGAGAATCGATCTTAGTCCGGAGACTTTCCGACTGAAGGAGTCGAAAGAATTTCTTCAGAAAAAGAATAAAAATAATATGAGAAAAGCGGGTAGATAACCGCTTTTTTTGTATCTTTCACAAAAACAATCAAATTCCGACACAATATGGCATCGTTTGTTATAGAAGGGGGACATCGTCTGCAGGGGGATATCGTTCCGCAAGGCGCTAAAAATGAGGCTTTACAAATTATTTGTGCTACATTACTTACACCCGAAGAAGTTAAAATTTATAACATTCCCGATATTTTGGATGTAAATAATTTGATACAATTATTGAGAGATATGGGAGTGACAGTGCAACACATAGGAGTTAATGCCTACAGTTTTAAAGCGGATAATGTGAATTTGGATTATTTGCACTGTGAGGATTTTTTACGGCGTAGTGCGTCATTACGAGGATCTGTCATGATTGTCGGGCCATTGGTCGCACGTTTCGGAATGGCGGTTATACCCAAACCGGGAGGTGACAAGATAGGCCGGAGACGGTTGGATACTCACTTTATCGGTATTCAAAAATTAGGGGCGAATTTTGTATATTATCCTGAACAACAGTTGTATGAGATTACGGCGAAAGAGCTGAAAGGAGCTTATATGTTATTGGATGAAGCCTCGGTGACCGGTACTGCCAATATTCTTATGGCTGCAGTGTTGGCGAAAGGTACGACGACAATATACAATGCAGCTTGTGAACCTTATTTGCAGCAGCTCTCCAAAATGTTGAATAAAATGGGGGCAAAAATTTCCGGTATCGGATCGAATTTACTGACCGTAGAAGGAGTAGAGTCATTGGTGGGTTGTTCTCATACTATATTGCCCGACATGATAGAAGTTGGAAGTTTTATCGGGATGGCGGCAATGACCGGTTCTGATATCCGAATTAAAAATGTTTCCTATAACGATTTAGGTATTATTCCGGATAGTTTTCGCCGTTTGGGGATTACATTAAATCAAGAAGGCGACGATATACATGTGCCGCATCATGATTATTACGAGATAGAAACTTTTATTGACGGATCGATCATGACTTTTTCCGATGCACCTTGGCCGGGTTTGACTCCGGATTTGCTAAGTGTGTTTTTGGTCGTTGCGACACAAGCAAAAGGAAGTGTGTTGATTCATCAGAAAATGTTCGAGAGCCGTTTGTTTTTTGTCGATAAATTGATCGATATGGGAGCTCAGATTATTTTATGCGATCCGCATAGAGCTGCTGTAATCGGACAGGGAAAATCCCATACATTACGTGCTGCGACAATGGTCTCTCCGGATATTCGTGCGGGTATTGCCTTATTGATAGCCGCAATGTCGGCAGACGGTATCAGTACGATTCATAATATTGATCAGATAGATAGAGGGTATCAAGATATTGATAAAAGATTGAATAATTTAGGGGCGAGAATTACTCGTTTGTAATTATGATTACGAGAGAAGAATTGATAAAAATCGGACAGTTCAATAAGCCTCACGGCATACATGGAGAAATATCTTTTTCTTTTACCGATGATGTGTTTGACCGTACGGATTGCCCTTTTATTGTGTGTGAGATAGACGGTATTTTTGTCCCGTTTTATATAGAGGAGTATCGGTTTAAGGGGGAAACGACTGCCCTTTTTAAATTAGAAGATATTGACAATGACAATGATGCCAGAGCTTTTACTAATCTGGATGTTTATTTCCCGAAATCTTATCTGAAAATTGAAGAAGAAGATTATCTTGCTCCCGGAGACTTTTTTATAGGATACACAGTCGTTGATATACATCATGGTATCTTAGGTAAAATTGTACATATAGATGATTCAACGATAAATATATTGTTTATTGTAGATCGAGGTACATCCGAATTACTTATTCCGGCAAATGATGATTTTGTGATTTCTGTTGATGAAAAAAATAAAATTATAAAGATGAATATTCCGGATGGATTGCTGAATCTGTAAGTTTTTGAAAGAACTCCCCAAAATGAAATAAAGAGCAAGGCCGAATATTCCAGCCTTGCTCTTTATTGAGAAAATGAGAAAATTATTGGATATTTAGGCAGGCTCTAAAAGCCTGCCTAAATTGTGCTCGGGTCAGTTTTGAGAGTTTCTTTCGAGAATGTTTTTCTGTTTTTATGAGGATGATAACGGGCTATCTGACAAATGAAAACGGGAAAAAAGACCGAAAGAAAACGCAAAGATGACCTGATAATATTTTCTAATTGGAAAATTTAGGCAGGCTCTTAACGTTTATCTAAAGGAATAAAGGGTGCATCTTCTGACACGTTTTTATATGCTGGGCGTATAATACGCTTGCTGTCGAAGTTAAGTTCTTCGATTCGGTGTGCTGTCCACCCTGTAATACGAGACATGGCAAAAAGAGGAGTATATACTTCTTTCGGTAAACCGATCATTTCATATACAAATCCGGAATAAAAATCGACATTTGCGCAGACCCGTTTTTTTACTTGATTTCCTTTGAATTTCATGAAAGTCTCTATTGCACGCTCTTCTATCAATTCCAAAAATGATAACTCTTTTTCCAAACCCTTTTCTTTTGCAAGATTGCGAGCCCATTCTTTAAGCAATAAGGCACGAGGATCGGAGATAGTATATACCGCATGGCCTATACCATATATTTTCCCGCTTTTATTGTAACCCTCCTTACATAGCATTTTGGTTAAATAAGCATCTATTTCATCTTTATCAGTCCAGTCGCTGATAACTTCTTGCAGATGATGGAACATATCGATAACTCTGAGATTTGCACCTCCATGTAGCGGTCCTTTCAAAGAGCCGATTCCGGCCGCGATAGAAGAATAGGTATCTGTACCCGATGAACTGGTAACCCGTACGGTAAATGTCGAGTTATTCCCTCCGCCATGATCGGCATGAAGCATTAATGCCAAATCGAGAATACGGGCTTCCGATTGGGTATATTGAGGTCCTTTCAGCATAAATAGGAAATTTTCTGCAATAGAAAGATTTTCTTTCGGATGTCTGATATGCAGAGATCGGCCTTGTTGACTATGCCTTAAAATGTTATAGGCGTATGCTATGATTGTGGGAAATTTGGCTATCAATTCTATAGATTGCCGCATCAGATTATCTCTGGACGTATCGTCGGGATTAGGATCGAACGTGTACATTTCGAGAACGCTCCGTGCCAGAATATTCATAATATTATGCCCCTCAAGATCCAGAATATTCATCGTCGTTTTTTGCTCTAAAGGCATAGATTGGTTGAGCAAACGGGTAAATGTTTCCAATTCGTCTTTATCCGGTAAAAAGCCTGCAAGAAGCAGAAAAGCCGTTTCTTCAAAGCCGTATCGGTTTTCCTTTTCGATGCCTTTAACCAGATCTTCGATATTGATACCCCGATATACGAGTTTTCCCGGAATGGCTTTGAGACCGCCTTCCGGCATACGTTCATATCCTACGACATCTCCGATTTTTGTCAATCCTACGAGTACACCGGAATGATCTTCATTACGTAAACCTCTTTTTACATTGTGTTTTACGAACAACTCGTTATCTATATGGCTTGTACTCTTGATAGAATCAGAGAGTTTGTATATCATATATTCATCTTTCATTTTTTTGTATCCTTTACTCTCTTGTTATTATAAATTTCGGATAATTTCATCTCCGAATTCAGTTGTTGTCAAAGTTTCTGAGTTTTCCATAAACCGGGCTAAATCTACGGTTGCTTTATGCGATTGAAATGTCTTTTCCAAAGCTTCGACGATACTGATTGCAGCCTCTTTCCAACCTAAATATTCAAGCATCATTACTCCCGACAGTAGGAGGGAAGAGGGGTTGACTTTATTCTTTCCGGCGATATTGGGTGCAGTCCCGTGTGTAGCTTCAAATATAGCATGTCCTGTAGTATAATTTATGTTTGCTCCCGGAGCTATTCCGATGCCTCCTACCATGGCAGCCAACTGATCAGAGATATAATCTCCATTTAAGTTTAAAGTTGCAATGACCGAATATTCTTCCGGAATTAGGAGCGTGTTTTGTAGAAAAGCATCCGCAATAACGTCTTTGATAATGATTTTTCCTTCTTTTATTGCTTTTTTCAGGGCATTTTCTGCTGTTGGTTCTCCGTCTGATTTTTTTAGCTGTTCATACTGCATCATGGTGAATACTTGATTCCCGAACTCTCTCTCGGCCATTGCATATCCCCATAGTTTGAATCCGCCTTCGGTGAACTTCATGATATTGCCTTTATGCACGAGAGTAACGGACGGAAGCTTATGGTCGATGGCATATCGGATAGCTGACCGTATCAGTCGTTCGCTTCCTTCAATGGAGACAGGCTTCACCCCGAAAGAGGAGGTTTGGGGAAATCTTATTTTACTCACTTTCATTTCGTTTTGCAGAAAATGAAGAAATTTTTCGGCTTCAGGACTCCCTTGCTGCCATTCTATTCCGGCATATATATCCTCAGTATTTTCTCGAAAGATGTGCATATTGACTTTTTGCGGTTCTTTTATCGGCGAAACAACGCCTTTGAACCAACGTACCGGACGCAGGCACACATATAAATCCAGTTCTTGTCGTAAGGCGACGTTTAGTGATCGAATACCCCCGCCTACGGGAGTAGTTAAAGGGCCTTTGATTCCGATCAGGTATTCCCGAAATGTCCTCATGGTCTCTTCCGGCAGCCATGATCCTGTTTGTTTGAAAGCTTTTTCTCCGGCGAGAACTTCGAGCCATTCTATTTTTCTTTCTCCTGCATAACATTTTTTTACGGCAGCGTCGATAATCGATTGTGTAACAGGTGAAATTTCCGCTCCGACACCATCTCCGGCTATGTATGGAATAGTTATATTATTAGGAACTATTAATTTCCCGTTTTCTATTTTGAGTTTTGCCATGATCGTTATTTTTTATTTGCCAGATAGTTTAATGCACTTCCTGCTTTAAACCATTCGATTTGTAAATTATTATAAGTATGAGAAGCTTCAAAACTTTCAAGACTTCCGTCCGGATGAATAATTTCTATTGTCAGATTTTTATCCGGAACAAAAGATTCCAGCCCTTTGACTGATAAAATATCTTTTTCCTTAATTTTATTGTAGTCATCTTTATTGACGAATGTCAGAGCCAGCATGCCTTGCTTTTTTAAATTGGTTTCATGAATACGTGCGAAAGATTTGCATAAAACCGCTTTTACGCCAAGAAAACGAGGCTCTAGGGCTGCATGTTCCCGAGATGATCCTTCTCCATAATTTTCTTCAGCTACGACTATTGATGATATTCCGTGCATTTTATAATTTTTCGCAGTTCCGGAAACGGTATCGTATTCATTTGTCAATTGATTGAAAACTTCGTTTGTTTTACCGTTAAAAGCATTTATTGCACCCATTAATAAATTGTCCGAAATGTTTTCGAGATGTCCTCTGAAGCGTAACCAAGGTCCTGCCATTGAAATATGGTCTGTTGTACATTTCCCGCTTGTTTTTATCAGTAAAGGCATTTTTTCGAAATTCGACAGATTAAGCGGTGCGAAAGGTGTCAGTTTTTGTAATCGTTTAGAATTCGGATCGATGATGATATCAGAAGAGGATAGGCCTTTGTTCGGAGCTATGTATCCGGGATCTTTGACATCAAAACCTTCAACGGGGAGTTCTTCTCCTACTGGCATATCCAATTTTACAGATTCCCCGTTTTCATTGATTAAGGTATCTGTCAAGGGATTGAAGCACAGATTCCCGGCGATTGTCAATGCCGTGACGATTTCGGGAGAAGCGACGAATGCGTGTGTATTCGGATTACCGTCTGCACGTTTTGCGAAATTTCGATTAAAAGATGTTACAATAGAATTTGCTCTTTGATTATCATCCGTATGACGTTTCCATTGTCCTATGCAAGGGCCACAAGCATTTGTCATAACGATGCCCCCGATCGATTCGAAATCGGAGATCAATCCATCTCGTTCTGCTGTATAACGAACTTGTTCTGATCCGGGATTGATTCTGAATTCGGCTTTTGCTTTTAATCGTTTTTTTGATGCTTGTCGGGCTACAGATGCCGCACGGCTTAAATCTTGATATGATGAGTTTGTACAAGACCCGATCAGACCTACTTCCATAATTTGCGGATATCCGTTTTCTTTAACGATTCGGCCGAATGCCGAAATAGGATGTGCCGCATCCGGAGTGAAAGGCCCGTTTATATACGGCTCGAGTTCGGAAAGATTGATTTCTATGATCCGATCATAATATTTTTCGGGATTGTCGGTTACCTCTTTATCCGCTTCTAAATAATTTGAAAGTTTGTTTGCCATTTCGGCAATTTGTTCGCGTCCGGTAGCTTTAAGATACCTTACCATACTCTCATCGTATGCAAATAGGGACGTTGTCGCTCCTACTTCAGCACCCATGTTGCAAATAGTCGCTTTTCCCGTTGCCGACAGATTTTTAGCCCCTTCACCGAAATATTCTATAATGGAATTTGTCCCGCCTTTTACAGTGAGTATCCCGGCTAATTTTAAAATGACATCTTTGGGAGAAGCCCAACCGTTCAGTTTACCGGTTAATTTGACTCCTATTATCTTAGGCATTTTCAATTCCCATGGAATACCGGTCATAACATCTACCGCATCTGCTCCGCCTACACCGATTGCTATCATACCTAACCCTCCGGCATTGGGAGTATGAGAATCTGTCCCTACCATCATACCTCCCGGAAATGCATAATTTTCTAAAACGACCTGATGTATGATTCCTGCTCCCGGTTTCCAGAAACCGATCCCGTATTTGTTTGAGACATTTTTTAAGAAGTCATATACTTCTTGATTGGTAACAAGAGCTTTTTTTATGTCGTTACTTGCATCTATATCCGCTTGTATAAGATGATCGCAATGTACGGAAGAAGGTACGGCCACTCTATCTTTCCCTGCAATCATAAATTGCAATAAAGCCATTTGTGCCGTAGCATCTTGCATCGCAACTCTGTCCGGAGAAAAATTGACATAGTCGATTCCTCGTATAAACGGTTTAGAGGGATATTCATTATTATACAAATGCGCATATAAGATTTTTTCTGTAAGGGTCATCGGACGACCTAATAATCGACGGCTTTTTTCAACCTTTTCTGCATACGAAGCATATACTTTCTGTATTAATTCTATATCAAACTGCATATTTAAAAATATTTTGTGCAAATATATATCATTTTGTTTATTCTATGTCTGTTTTTATATTATTATTTTTGATTTTATTCTTTGTATAAATAAAAATGAATTTATATGTGTATATTTATGTCTAATTTATGCGTTTTTGATAAAGGTAACTACGATATAATATAATAATCATTTTAATATCCTTTTTGTTGAGTCATTGGTGAAAAAAACAGGCAGCTTCAATATCTTTGAAACTGCCTGTTTTTAATGAACTGTCTATTTCCTATTTAGAAGGCTGAATGTCTTTTATCATCAATTGAATATTTTTGTTATGAGTGTTTTCTTCGATTGTATAACAAATATCGAAAGGGTGATGGGCTTTTATATATTCATTATGTTCGTGCATACCGAAAGCAATACCGTTCATTATGTTTTCTGAACGGCTATCGACCATTTCTAATTTTAGGTGTTCCAATTCACGTCCGACTAATCGGCTTGTTCCGTAATCCAAAACCCTTTTGGTACAAAAAATAGGTTTGGTGTTTCCGGGTCCGAACGGATTGAACTGTTTTAACGTTTTCAAAAAAGAGGGGGTTATATCTTTGAAATCAATTGTTGCATCGATATCTATTTGAGGCATCATCTGTTCCGGGAGGATGTTTTCTGCCACATAATTTTCAAAACGCTCGATAAATGTCGGAATATTCTCTTCTTTTAAAGAAAGTCCTGCTGCGTATGTGTGTCCACCGAAATTTTCCAATAAGTCACGACACGATTCTATTGCTTTGTAAACATCGAACCCTTGTACTGAACGTGCCGAACCGGTAACTAATCCGTTGGAAAATGTCAGAACAATTGCAGGACGGTAATAAAGTTCGGTAAGGCGAGAAGCTACGATAGCGATGATGCCTTTATGCCAGTCGGGATTGTATACTACAATAGATTTATGAGATTCGAAGTCTTTTAAATTTTCGAGAATTTTATTGGCTTCTCCGGTGACCTGCTTGTCTATTTCTTTTCGGGTTTCATTGTATTGGTTGATGTTTTCCCCTTTTTCCTTAGCGCCTTCAGGATCTTTGGATATCAGAAGATCCACAGCCTCTTTGCCGGATTGTACCCTACCTGAAGCATTGATGCGAGGACCTATTTTAAAGACGATATCGCTGGTAGTAATATCTTTGTTTTTCAAACCGCATAAGTCGATAATGGCTTTTAATCCGTTGCTCGGATTGGAGTTGAGCTGTTTTAGACCGTGAAAAGCTAATATCCGGTTTTCGTCCGTTATCGGTACAATGTCCGAAGCAATGCTTACAGCCATAAGATCGAGCAAAGGGAAAAGATATTCTTTTATACTTAGATTGTTGCTTATTGCGAAAGCTTGCATAAATTTAAATCCGACTCCACACCCCGATAAATGCTGATAAGGATAGGTCGAGTCGTCTCTTTTGGGGTCTAATACGGCAACAGCTCCGGGTAGTTCTTTGTCCGGAACATGATGGTCGCAGATAATGAAGTCTATACCTTTGCTTTTTGCATATTCGACTTTTTCTATTGCTTTTATTCCGCAATCAAGAGCAATGATCAGAGAAAAGCCGTTTTCTTCGGCATAATCTATACCCTTTATCGAAATGCCGTATCCTTCATCATATCGATCTGGAATATAGCAGTCCAGACTGGAATAAAAGTTCTGTAAAAATTTATACACTAAGGCGACAGCTGTAGTGCCGTCCACATCATAATCTCCGTAAATCAGTATTTTTTCTTTGCTCCCCATCGCCTTATTCAGACGATTTACAGCTTTGTCCATGTCGTTCAGTAAGAACGGATCATATAGATCGGATAATTGGGGGCGGAAAAACTTTTTTGCATCTGTTTCGTTTGTCACCCCCCGCAGTACCAATAACTCGCATATATAGGGATCTAATCCCAATGTCCGGGATAACGTCTCTTTTGCTTGTTGTTCTTTTTCTGTAAGGGGTAAGTAATTCCATTTACTTATCATTTATATGTTTTTTATTTTATCGAGATTGGTAAGTTGCGATTTGTAATTTTATTATTGCATGCAACTTGTATTATCATTAAAAATGATAATCTTTTATAATACTAAAATGTTGATTATTAAATATTAGTACTATAACGATATACCCTTTTTGCATTTATTCTCTTGTCACTTGTAAAAGGGCAGCTGTAAAGATAGTAAAATATGGACTAAAAAGAGGAGCTATTTGTTGCAAAAAAATAAAAAACGCGGCAATAAAATTCTATTGTCGCGTTTTTACAGTTTCGGTTATTTGTTTTTATTCATTTATAACATGCACGTCCATTTGTGGGAATGGAATATTGAGTCCGTATTTCCCGAATTCTTTATAAACTCTTTCATTCATGTCAAAATATACAGACCAATAGTCCGAAGATGCTACCCAAGCTCTGACGACGATATTTACAGAACTGTCTCCTAAACTGTGCAAAGCTATAAAATATGCCGGATCTTTAAAAACTCGTGTATCTTCATCGAGCATTTGGGATAATACTTCTTTGGCTTTATCATAATCATCGCCATATCCGATACCGAAAGTCCAATCCACCCGGCGCTTACCTTCTTTCGAATAATTATTGATAATACCTGTCGACAGACCTCCGTTCGGTACAATGATCGTTTTATTATCGGGTGTATTTAAAATCGTATTGAATATCTGTATCTCTTTTACTGTTCCGCTTTGTCCTTGAGCTTCGATATAATCTCCTACTTTATAAGGCTTGAAAAGGAGCACCATGACTCCTCCGGCAAAATTCTGTAATGTTCCGCTCAATGCCATACCGACAGCGATACCTGCCGATGCGAATAATGCGACAAATGATGAGGTATTGACACCAAGAATACCGACGACGATAACGAGTAATATCAACATGAGCGATATGTTGATAAGGCTTAGAAGAAAAGTGCGTAATGAAAGCTCTACATTTCTTCGTATTAAAATGCCGGAAACGAATTTCCTGATTTTTTTCATCAGCCATTTCCCTACCCAAAATATGACCAGTGCGATCAGTATTTTTATAGAAATATGTATTATCCCGCTGACCATTTGCTCCAATAATTGCTGGAGAGACATGTTGGAAGCACTGGAAAGTTTTTCAAAAAAAGAAACGACTTTGGTCGTATCTGCCGGTGCGGTTTCCGGAAGACCTCCGCTAATAAGTAAATCAAGCATATAATAGTGTTTTTAAGTTTGACTTTTGCAAAATTAAATAAAATAATTTTATATCTAACTAATGTATTAGAAAACGCGATATAGAATGTTTTTGTTTGATATGGATTTTTTTTCTATTCTTATAAAAATATAATTTTTATGAATTTGCGGTATTTCGATATTTCGTTACTTATTAAAATAGGTACTTTTGCTTCTTGTTTATAAAAAGACCAATCGGATATGAAACGTATAATGTTTTTCATTTTCTTAATGTTTGATTTTTTGTTTGTTTCGGCTCAGACCTACGATGAATGGATCGATAAATCTTTTGAATGTATAAACTCGGAAGATTGGGCAGGTGCAGAAAATGCTTTGATAGGTGCATTGAGGGTGCAACCTGCTAATCCGCAAAACGCCTTGCTGTTGTCTAATTTGGGGACTGTTCAAAGGAAAATGGGTAAAAATGATGAGGCATTGAAATCTTATACGAACGCATTGATGATTACGCCCCGTTCGGTGACGCTGTTGATGAACAGAGCTGCGTTATTTTCGGAAATGGAAAAATTCGATGATGCCTTAAAAGATTATAATCAGGTGTTAATGTTAGATGATAAAGAAGAAGATGCTCTTTATTTGAGAGGGTTGATTCGATTAGAAAAGAATGATACGACTGCCTGCCGTAAAGATTTTGAACAGCTTCTTAAAATTAATCCGAAAAGTTCTGATGCTCGTATCGGGTTAGCTGCATTGATGAAGTTGAGAGGCTATTATACTGAGGCAATAGATCTTTATACGCAAGTAATAAGGGTTAATCCCAAACAAACGTCCCTATATTTGAATAGGGGAGAAGCCTACTTATTAAATCATCGTTTGAATAAGGCCGACGAAGATGTAGCTAAAGCATTAGAATTAGATTCAAAAGATCCGTTAGTGTATGTTTTACGTGCTAAATTAAAGTTGGCACGTTATGAAAAAGAAGATGCCGCTCGAGATTTGGACAGGGCTGTTTCATTGGGTTTTGACCGAAAAGATGCTGATATTCTTCTAAATAAAGAACAAACGAGAAAATAATTTGAAAATCAGGATGAATTTTTGTGACGGTATGTTTATAATTCTATAAAAAATAATTACATTTGTACTAATGTTGGAATTAATAAGACATATTGAATATTTACTGACGGAACATGATTGTGTACTTGTTCCGGGGTTGGGAGGTTTTGTTTTGCAATATGTTCCCGCTCGTTTTAGTGATGATCGTAAATCGATACAACCTCCTGGAAAACAAATAACTTTTAATTCTTCTTTATCGTATAACGATGGGTTGTTGGCTCAATCGTTGATGCGAACTTTGGATATAGATTACGGAAAAGCGGTGGCAATGATAGATCATTGGGTCGATGAAATAAAACAAAATTTTTCAAAGCCCGGTGATTCTTATGTCTTGGGGGAGTTGGGAACATTAGTCCTTTCGGATGAAAGATCATTGGTATTTGAGCCACAGATGCCCTGTTTGTTCGGTATTTTTGCATTTGGATTGAAAAAGGTCGATATCTGTCCATTAGGACAATTGCATAAAGATAAGAGTATAATAGAACCGAATCTTGGAAATAAAAAGCATGATGTCGTATATATTCCTGTCAATAAATCTTTTGTTCGCCAATTGATAGCAGCTGCAGCTATTATCATTCTGCTTTTAATGGTTTCGACTCCTATGTCTGAGATAAACACAACGTCGGATTATGCGAGTCTTGTTTCTTCTGAATTGTTTGAAAATAAAAAAGATGAGAGGGGTAAAATAAATGATATTGTGTCGTTGCAACAAGAGAATGATTCTGTTTTAACGCTCGAAAAAGATTTTTCCACAGTGCAGAAATCAGAGCAAGATAATTCTCAAGTTAATAATATATCAGAAAGTGATGTCGTGCGTCCTTATATTGTGGTTGTTGCAACATTATCAGGAAAACAGGCTGCTTTGCGGCAATTAGAGCAATTTAGGCAACAAGGTGTAACGGCTGATCTGAAAATATATGAAACTTCTAAGAAGGTTCGGATATATATAGATTCTTTCTTTGAGAAAGAGGACGCTCAAAAACTTTTGATGACTTTGAGAAATGGAGATTCACCATTTTCTGATGCATGGATAATGTCTATAAAAAGATAACGATATATATAATTGATAAAAAAGGGATTGTCAGATGGAATAAAGACAATCCCTTTTTTATTGTTTCGGTTTCTGTTCCTGAATCTATATTTATAATTGTAAAAATTGTTTCTGACAAAAAGCAAGTTGTCGATGTATAACTGGGGCAAAAAAGAGATTCAAAAAATCTGGATATATATTTTGCTCGAGTCAGATTTGAGATTTTCTTACGAGGATATTTTTCTGTTTTTACGAGGACGATATCAGGGTATCTGACGAGTGAAAACAGGAAAAAAGACCGGAAGAAAACGCAGAAATGACCTGATAATATTTTTTTTGCCGGAAAATATCGACAGGCTCTTAGATAGAGAAAGATAAAAGTTAGATATTTTAAGAATATAGGTTTGATAAAAAATGTTATTATTTATATTATGTATAAATAAAAAAAGAGATATGTTATGTAGAATCAGAATAAATAATGATCTTTGCAGCGCGAATTAGAGCCTGTCTGAATTTTACTCGGGTTGTAGTAAAATGCCGTTTTTGCTATTTGAGGTCTTTTGAAAGAGATATTGTTTGATGACCCGTAGTATTCGAAAATCGTTTTGTTACAGCAGGAAAGGAATATTTAATAAGTATTTTCATAGAATTTGGATGGGCTTTTAGGTATAACATAAAAGAATAAGAGTAGTATGCGTTTATCCGATCTGCAAACTGGTGATGAAGCTGTAATTGTTAAAGTCTTGGGACATGGGGCTTTCCGTAAACGTATTACAGAGATGGGATTTGTTAGAGGGAAAAAAGTTTCTGTTTTATTAAATGCTCCGTTAAAAGACCCTATTAAGTATAAGATTTTAGATTATGAAGTCTCTTTAAGAAGAAGTGAGGCTTCTATGATAGAAGTCCTTACAGAAGGTGAAGCTGTAGATATGGTCTCTAATGAAGATCCTAATGTACTTCAAAATGATGATGTTGTTGAAAATGCGGCGGTTCGTTCGGGAAAAACGATTAATATAGCGCTTGTAGGGAATCCTAATTGTGGAAAAACCTCTTTGTTCAATGTGGCATCCGGTTCTCACGAGCATGTAGGAAATTATAGTGGAGTGACGGTCGATGCGAAAAAAGGATATTTCAATTATAAAGGGTATCATTTCAATATTTATGATTTACCGGGAACATATTCATTGTCTGCATATTCTCCTGAAGAATTATATGTGCGTCGCCATATATTTGAACAGACTCCTGATGTTATCGTAAATGTCGTCGTCGCTTCTAATTTGGAGAGGAATCTATATCTTACTACCGAGCTTATCGATATGGATCTCAGTATGGTTATCGCTTTGAATATGTATGATGAGCTGGAGCAGAGCGGAGCAGTATTGGATTATAAGACATTAGGAGAAATGATCGGTGTACCTATTATTCCGACAGTTTCACGTTCGGGTAAGGGAATTGATAATTTGTTCGATACGATTATTCGAGTATATGAAAATCAAGATCCGACCGTACGGCATATACATATCAATCATGGGAATGTAATTGAGTCGGGGATTAATGTATTGAAAGATAAGCTAAAAACCGATCCTCAAATAAAACAACATTTCTCGCCTCGTTATCTGGCGATAAAACTTCTTGAAGGAGATAAAGAAGTCGAATCTATATTAAAAGATAAGGTAGATTATGACGATTTGATTACATTGCGTAATAGAGAGGTGCAGCGTATTTCCAAGACTTTGGGAGAAGATGTGGAAACTGCTGTTTCTAATGAGAAATACGGATTCATTTCGGGTGCTTTGAAAGAAACTTTAGTACCCGGAGATAGGGAAAAAGCTCGTACTACTCATATAATAGATTCTTTAGTAACGAATAAGCTTTTCGGTTTTCCGATTTTTATTCTATTGATGTGGGTTATGTTTGAAGCGACTTTCAAATTAGGGGCGTATCCGATGGAATGGATCGAATCCGGAGTTGCATGGATCGGATCTTTGGTAGAAAGATATATGAATGACGGTCCTTTGAAAGACCTGATTGTGGACGGTGTTATTGGCGGAGTAGGAGGCGTTATCGTTTTTCTTCCGAATATACTGATATTATATCTTTTTATTTCTTTTATGGAAGATTCTGGATATATGGCTCGGGCAGCTTTTATCATGGATAAGATTATGCATAGAATCGGGTTGCACGGTAAATCTTTTATTCCGTTAGTTATGGGTTTCGGATGCAATGTTCCCGCAATTATGGCATCTCGTACGATTGAGAGTCGCAGTAGTCGGCTTATTACGATTCTGATAAATCCTTTTATGTCTTGTAGTGCTCGTTTACCTATATATGTTTTGTTAATCGGAACATTTTTCCCTGATCATGCAAGTTTGGTTTTCATAGGGCTCTATTTGTTAGGTATCATTGTTGCTATCATTACAGCACGTTTATTGCGGAAATTCTTGTTTAAAAAGGATGAAACGCCTTTTGTTATGGAGTTGCCGCCCTATCGGATTCCTACGGCAAAAGCCACATTACGTCACATGTGGGGAAAAGCCGAACAATATTTGAGGAAAATGGGAGGATTAATACTGGTTGCATCTATTATCATTTGGTTTTTAAGTTATTACCCGAGAACTTCTATTTCAGATACTGTATCTGAAACTACTGTAGAAGAAAGTTTTGTTCAGCAGCAAAATTCATATATCGGGAGAATAGGACAATTTATCGAGCCGGTATTAGAACCACTCGGATTTAATTGGAAAGTTAGTATCGCTCTTATTTCCGGTACGGCAGCAAAAGAATTGGTTGTGAGTACTATAGGAGTCTTGTATTCAGAGGGTGCTTCGGATGATGATGCGACACTTTCGGCGAAACTTACTGCACCTAACCCACAAACAGGACATCCGGACTTTACACCATTGATTGCAATTAGCTTTATGGCGTTCGTTTTGTTGTATATTCCTTGTATCGCTACGATTGTTGCGGTGGCTAATGAGGCCGGAAGTTGGAAATGGGGATTATTCACAATTATTTATAATACCGGAGTTGCTTGGATTGTCTCTTTTTTGATCTATAATATCGGGAAATTGTTTATATAAAAGAAAGGGTATATATGAATCAGAATATAATTGTCGGGATTATCGGCATATTAGTAGCTTTATATTTATTGAGAGCTATTATTCGATTTGTTCGTAAAGATAAAAAATCTGCGTCTTGTTGTAGTTGTTCAGGTTGTGGAAAGAAGAGTGATTGTTGCAAAGATACATTTGGAGAAAAAGGTTCTAAATAATGAAATAAAAATTCTCATTTGTCTTGCAGATTAAAAAAAATACACTACCTTTGCAATCGCAAATGAGAAAAACATGGTTCCTTGGCCGAGTGGCTAGGCACCGGTCTGCAAAACCGTTTACGGCGGTTCGAATCCGCCAGGAACCTCAATAAAAGCTCCAAAGCTATTGACAATCAATACTTTCGGAGCTTTTTAATTTTTTAAGGAACGGGAATAGGGCGACAAATTAGTAAAATACAAAAGTCTGACAATCAAAAAGTTGAAAACATCACAACGGTTATTTCTTCTATTCCTTTCTCTAAGAGCCTGTCTAAATTTTACTCGGGTCAGAGTTGAAAATTTCTTTTGAAGAGGTTCTAAAATGAACTTCCGATAGATATACTAATCCTGTATTACTTTGCGGATATGGAATATGTGATATGGAAAAGGCTTTTCGTTTGGCTGAAGAAATACAACGTATTGACTATTGGTAGTAATATGGTATCTATATATTATTTCCCTATAGGTTGTATGTCTTTACGTATATTCCGGGATATTTCCAGCAGTGTATAGAATTTCTTCTTATTTTCTATTGAAGATTTATTGTCTTCGTACCGTTTATTGGCATATTCTTTTGACTTATTGAATATCGTATATGAGATTTCGTTTTGGCTTTTACCCACCATAGTCGAGTCCAGTTGTTCTTCGGGGAAAAAGTCATCTAAATTGACGTCTCCTATCATCGTAGTTTCTAAAAAGTTTTTTTTCGTGTGGCTTTTATCCAGATAATATCCCACAAACATGTGACCGGGCATTCTTACCAATATCGGATCTATATTGATCGCTTTCAGTAATGAAGCAAATAAAACACTTCCGTCCACACAATTTATTTGTGCAGATTCCAGTACATCCTCGAATAGGCGTACCCGTTGAGAAAAAACCACATTTGAAGACAAACTCGAAGAAGATATAGAGCTATATTTCAAGTTTCGTTTTTGCAAAGCATTCCAAATTGCATATATTTGTTTTTCTACATATTTCCCTTGATATTGATAACCGAGGAATCGATTTACTATGCGTGTATTTAAAGCCTCTCTCAAAATAATATCGATCATCGGATGGTCTTCATTTACATAAGCTGCAAAAAATATCCCGGTATCATGGAATTTTTGTTTTTCATCGATATATCCCAATAAACACTCGTTTATACTCCTTACGGACATGGTTTTAACGTGTCTTCCCATTTTCTTGCGGTTTAGTTCTACCTGTATTGCTACGCTGACGGGAGAAGGTTGTATGGTTTGTTTTAAAGCATCGTATTTCCAGATAATATCCGGGTATATCCTATATTCGGTTTTGGGTTTTTCCAGAATAAATTCAGAAACCGATTCTTCGAAAAAAGGTGTTGCTCCTACTGTAATTCTGACTTTACTGTGAGGTTTTCCCGATTTGATACAGACCGCAATACCGGATTTCGGATTTCCCAAATATGCGGTGTCTGCCGGAACGACAATTTGTGTATCGGAAACTGCAACGGAAAGGATAGCTGAAGGAAATATGTTTCCTCCCAAATCATCAACAATCTCGAATGTTGTATGTTCATTGTTATAACGATACCAGAATAGTCCGGCAATCATCAAAAGAAGGACAGAAAGTATGATTGTAGATATTATCCATGGATTCTTCTCTTTGCTCATTTTAGTCTATTTTAATCAGGGAACAAAGATAACAAATTCTGGATCAAGAAACTCTTGTAGATTTTCTTTTAAATGAGGCGAGATAAACATTATCGATTTTTTATCTGTTCTAACTTCCAAAATAATGAAATTATGGATAAAATCGCAATGCAGATACGATTGCTAAAAATAGAGGAATTGTCTTATAGAGATAAAACAAAGCTGGGAGAGGATTTGCAAGAGCCTGTTTTTGTAAAGTTGTTATTGAATATATTGCCTGATATTAGTCGAAGTATCATAGAACTGATTGTCGGTGTAGTGTATCATACGAATTCTGAAGATTTGCTGACTTATGAAATCAAATCAACTTTCGAGATAAGAGAAATGGAAACGGTAGTATGTATCCGGGATTATAGTGTTTCTGTAGCTCCCGAACTGTTGAGTATATTGGTCGGAGTTTCGATCGGCACTTTGAGGGGAATGTTGGTTTTGAAAAGTACAGATTCATTTTTTTGCAACTACCCGCTACCGATAATTAATATTACAGAACTTATCGCTTCCTTACAAACCGAAACGGTAAAGCAATCCTCTTATTTCCCGTTTTTTAGATTCAGATATGAATAGTAGTCGGTTCTGCTTCGTTTTTTAAAAGTTCATATATTTCTTGTTGAGCTCTTACCGGGTTCTCAGGATTCTCGGTTACAGGTATATTTTGCAGGTGTTCATTGATAATGCAGGCCTGAGTATTGTCTTGCAATTGAAGTTGTAATATCTTTATAATTTTTTGTTTTATCTGTTCATCCGTGACGGGAAATGCTGTTTCTATTCGGCGACTCAGATTCCTTTTCATCCAGTCGGCAGAACTCAGGAAGACCTCCTTTTTACCTTCGGCGTTAAAGTACCAAATGCGGGCATGTTCCAAAAACTCATCGATAATACGGATAATCTTTATGTTTCGGCTATATGGCTGGTTGGGAACAAGGCAACAAATACCTCGAATGATTAAATCTATTTTTACTCCCGCTTCACTGGCGTCATATAGTAATCTGATCATTTCTTCATCTTGCAATCCATTCATTTTGAAAATGACATACGATTTTTTCCCTTGTCTTGCAAGCTCTATTTCACGAGCGATTTTTTCTTTTAATGAAGAAAGCATATTGAAGGGAGATACGATTAATTGTCCGAAATGAGGACATGCAACTCTACCTTCAAGCATGTTGAACAATAAATTTAAGTCTTGTATTAATATCGTATTATAGGTAAACAGTCCCATATCGGAGTATATTTTTGCCGTTTTTTCATTAAAATTTCCGGTACTCAAATAAGCGAAACTTTTTTCGATATTTTCTCCTTTTTCCGAATGACGTAATATCAAAGCCACTTTTGCATGAACTTTTAGTCCGGGAGTGCTGTATATTATCTTTATTCCATGTTTTTTCATCCGTTCAGAAGTTGCAATATTGTTCTCTTCATCAAATCTGGCTTTCAATTCTACAAAAACCGTGACTCTTTTCCCGTTTTTTGCGGCGGTGATGAGAGCATTTACTACTGCCGATTCTTCTGCGACTCTGTATTGAGTGATTTTTATCTCATCGACTTTAGGATCATAGGCGGCTTCGGTAAGGAAACGGATTAAATAGTCGAACGATTGATAAGGGTAATGCAATAATACATCTTGTTTTTTTATGATTTTAAACATTGAACCAGATTGGTCGAATAGAGAAACCCGCATGGGGGAGAATGTTCGGGATGAGAGACTTGGAGAACCCGGATTAGGAAGTTTGATAAGGTCTTCCAACGTCAAATAACGTCCGGCCGGAATACATTGGGATTCCGGGATATGATATGTTTCACATAGATATCGAAGCATATCTGACGGCATTCTATGATTATAAACCATGCGGTTTGCTCTTCCCGTTTTTCTCTTCTTTACGCTTTTTTGGATCTCTTTCACCAGATCATAATTCCGATGCGGATCGATTGAAAAGTCTGCGTCTCGGGATATTCGGATACTATAATAAGAATCTACGATAAATCCCGGAAATACAATGTCCAAATTATATCCGATTGCATCATCGACGAACATCAGGTAGTGGGTTTCTCCGATAGACGGAAGAGAGATGAATCTGGGAACTTTAGAAAAAGGTATTTTTATTAAAGCATAACAATGTTCTGCATTGCTTTTTTTGTAAAGTTTTATGACCAAATAGAGTCTGTTATCTCGTAAGAAAGACGAAATATCGTCTTTTAAAATTAGAACAGGTTGTAGAAAAGGAAATATTTCGTCATAAAAATAATTTCGAATAAAGGCACGGTGTATTTCTATTATAGGTTGTTCTCCCTGATATAAAATGATGTTATTTCTGGCAAGCTCCGGTAATATTTCATCTCGAAATATAAAAAAGAAATCTTGCATTTGTCGGCTTACCTCTTTGTTGATTTCGCATAAAGTTTCTTTTGCACGTGATTTTAGCTCGGGTTCGTTGTTTTCCTGAGCAATGGTTTGGCGATATTCCGATATGCGTATTTTGTAAAATTCCTCTAAATTCGAAGAAAATATAGATAAAAACTTAATTCTTTCGAATATCGGTAGATTTTTATTTCGAGATTCTGATAAAACTCGATAATTAAAAGATAACCAGCTGATATCTCTTTTAAAAAAGATTCGATTTTCATTCATCTGCGTAAACTTTTATGCTAGATAGGTAAATATAAGATTTATTTCGTTATTTTGTATCTGTTTTTTTGAAAATAATTAAACAGAGTGTAGAGATATTTTGTTTTGTCTCAATAGAAGATGATTATTTTGAAAAATCGAAAAAAAAGTGTAATATAGCATCCGAATTGTTTAAATAATGGTTACGTGGAACATAAGCAATTTATAGAGGAACTTCAAAGCAGATTGGGAAAAGATAAAAAAGAAATAGATAATCTTTTTTCAGATATGTTGCAAATACTGAAAGATCGTTGCGGTCAGATGGATACTTTATCTATACAAGGATTCGGGACTTTTGAGCCTCGAAAAAAAATGGAACGGGTATCGGTAAATCCGGCAACGGGTAAAAGAATGCTTATCCCTCCCAAAATAGTTTTGGGTTTTAAGCCGGGAACAGTAATCAAAAATCGATTAAAAGATATTTCTGGAGATGAACAATAAAATAACTATGCCCGATTTAGCGGATCTTCTTGCTCAAAAAGCCAGATGCACCAAGAAAGACGCAGAGCTTTTTTTAAAGGAGTTCTTCGGGTTGGCGTCTGAAGTTATATCTAGAGGAGAATCTTTGAAAATTAACGGGTTAGGTGTTTTTAAAATCATCTGGGTAGAAAAAAGAGCCAGTGTCAATATTCAAACAGGGTTGCCTTTTGAAATTCCCGGACATTATAAATTAACTTTTACCCCTGATAAGAATCTTAAAGAAGCGGTTAATGCTCCGTTCGCTTGTTTTGAAGCAGAAGTCCTTCCGGATGATGTCATGACCGATGTTACCCTGACAGAAGCAGAAGATGAGGAAAATGAGGATCTTTTGGATTTTGAAGAAGGCGAAGTCACTGTAATGGATGGTGATGAACTTGTAACAAAGACGGAAACTGAAATTTCGACTTCTCGTGAAAACCGTGATAAAGAGGAAAAATATCCTTCATCGGAATCTGAAAGTGTACGGGAATCTGTTTGCGAAGAGAAAAATACGGATGAAGGGGAAGTTTCATTACAGCCTTTGCAGAAGTCTGTCCGGCCTGAAAATATAGATATAAAAGGTGAATTTAGACGCCGTACCAGAATGGGGTATATTTCAGGATTCCTGTCTGCTTGCCTTCTTATTTCATTGATCGCTTTGGGTTGGTTATATTTTGATAAAGTAGATTCGTATAAAGAAGTGAATCTGACAATGCATCCCGTGACTTTTACCATAAAAAAGAATAAAACCGATGTGAGTGAGAACAAAGATTCTTTGTCGGTTGTTGAAACGATGGTAACAGATTCTATAAAAGCAATAGCGGTAATGAAAAGAAAGTCGAATATGGCGGATGAAGTCGTAAAGCAAAGGACTGATGTCCGAGATGAAGAAAAATATCCGGATGTTGATTCGACAGATTCGCAACAACACCAAAAAAAGATAGACGAACCGAAAATTCCGGTTACTGAGATTGTAAAACCGGGTATTTTTTTGACAACTATTTCGTTAAAACATTATGGACATAAAACTTTTTGGGTTTATATCTATGAGGAAAATAAAATGAAGATACAAAACCCGAATAATGTTCCGATTGGTACGGTCTTGGTTATTCCCGATCCGAATAAATATGGAATAAATTCGAGAAATGAAGAGTCTGTTGATAAAGCAAAGGCTCTTGCGGCAGAAATATTGAAAAGATATGAAAAATGATCTATAATAGCCTAAGTCGTCCGTTGGATTCAGCCGGGCGACTTAGTTTTTTTTAATATATAGTTCTTTCTTTTTTAACATCTAAATTGTTAAATGTAAAAGCAACATGGCTACTTTTGCAACATTACATAGAATAAAAATAATCGATAAATATAAATAACTCATTTAAAAAGAAAAAATATGAGTCAAACAGTTGATATTCGAGAACTTAATGAACTTATTGCCAGCAAGAGTTCTTTTGTCAATATGATTACAATGGGCATGGATCAGGTCATTGTAGGTCAAAAACATCTTGTAGATTCTCTTTTGATCGGATTGTTGTCTAATGGACATATTTTGTTAGAGGGTGTTCCCGGATTGGCAAAAACATTGGCTATTAAAACACTTGCATCATTAATTGATGCTAAGTATAATCGTATTCAGTTCACTCCTGATTTACTTCCGGCCGATGTAATCGGTACGATGGTTTATAGTCAGGCGAAAGAGCAGTTTCAAGTAAAGAAAGGTCCTGTTTTTGCAAACTTTGTTTTGGCAGACGAAATAAACCGTGCACCGGCAAAAGTACAGAGTGCTTTGTTGGAAGCGATGCAGGAACGTCAGGTGACAATTGGTGAGGAAACTTATAAACTGGATGATCCGTTTCTTGTCTTGGCTACTCAAAATCCGATCGAGCAAGAAGGTACGTACCCTCTGCCTGAGGCACAAGTTGACCGTTTCATGTTGAAGGTAATTATAGGCTATCCTAAAAAAGAAGAGGAACGATTGATTATCCGTCAGAATATATCCGGCGAAAGAGCCAAAGTTCAGCCGGTATTGAAAGCTGAAGAAATCATCGAGACTCGTAATATCGTCCGAAAAGTATATATAGATGAGAAGATCGAACGCTATATTGTTGACATCGTATTTGCAACTCGTTTCCCTCAAGACTATGGTTTAGGAGATATAAAGGATATGATTTCGTTCGGGGCTTCGCCGCGTGCATCTATCAATTTGGCTTTGGCGGCTCGTTCGTACGCATTCTTGAAGCAGCGGGGATATGTGATTCCCGAAGATGTTCGTGCTGTGTGTCATGACGTGATGCGGCATCGTATCGGTTTAAGTTATGAGGCAGAAGCAAACAATGTTACGTCTGAGGAGGTGATCAGTGAAATATTGAATAAGGTAGAAGTTCCCTAAATAAAAGTATTCCGGAGAATTATAACGTATGGAGACGACAGAATTATTAAAAAAAGTCCGCCAGATCGAAATAAAGACGCGGGGACTATCCCGTAATATCTTTGCGGGGCAGTACCATACGGCTTTTAAAGGGAGAGGTATGGCCTTTTCCGAAGTTCGGGAATATCAATTCGGGGATGATGTTCGGGATATCGATTGGAATGTAACAGCCCGTCATCACAAACCTTATATCAAAGTTTTCGAAGAAGAGCGGGAATTGACAGTTATGCTGCTTGTCGATGTTTCCGGCAGTCGTAATTTCGGTGCTGTGGGTGAGTCGAAAAAAGAGGTGATGACCGAGATTGCTGCGACTTTGGCATTTTCTGCAATACAAAATAATGACAAAATAGGAGTTATCTTTTTTTCAGATCAAATAGAGAAATTTATTCCGCCGAAAAAAGGAAGAAAACATATCCTCTATATTATTCGGGAATTAATTGATTTTCAGCCTGAGCATACGGGAACGAATTTATCTCTGGTATTAGAGTATTTGACTAATGCGATCAAGAAAAGGTGTACGGCATTTTTCATTTCGGATTTTATTACCGAAGAAAATTTTAAAAATGCTTTATCGATTGCTAATCGTAAGCATGATGTTGTAGCTGTTCAGGTGTATGATAGGAGAGAGACCGAACTTCCGAATGTCGGATTGATGAAGATGCAGGACTCCGAACGGGGTGAGGAAAAATGGATCGATACTTCTTCCAAGAGGGTGAGAGATACATACTCGCAATGGTGGTCTCAACGTCAAGGTCGTGTGTTGGATGCTGCTCGCAAGAGCAGAGTCGATATAACCGCTATCGCTACGGATGAAGATTACGTATTGGCTTTGATGAATCTGTTTAAGCATAGGGGATGATAAGCCTTATAACGGATAAAAATAGAAATTCTGAGATGAAAGATATTTATAAAAAACTATTGATGAAGTTTTTCGCAGTGGTGTCGGCTATCTTTATAGTTTGTCCGGTTTTTGCCGGAGACCCTGTTGTTCGGGCTCGGATGGATTCGGCATCTATATGGATGGGTGAGCAGACGCGGATACATTTGGAGCTCGTACAGGATAAAAATAAGGTAATTTCTATGCCGGTATTAAATGATACGTTAGTTGCTGGAGTAGAAATTTTGAATGTTTCGAAGCCGGATACCGTGTTGTTGGGTAATGATCGCGTTCAAATCAACAGAGATATTTTAGTGACCTCTTTTGATTCGGGTTTCTATTATATACCGCCATTTCGGTATATTTTAAATAATGATACGTTTTCTACTCAGACATTGAGTTTGAAAGTCGTTCCGGTAGAGGTTGACACGACTCAGGCTGCGATTGATATAAAGGGAGTGCAAGAGCCTCCGTTTGTATTGTTCGATTATATTTCAGATACTCTCCTTACTGTTATAGGTATCATTGTTTTATTGGCTTTGATTGTTGCCGGATATTTTTATTACAGAAAGAAAAAGAGACCGGGAGAGGACACTGTTTCTCCAGAGGATCTGTTACCTCCGCATGAGCGTGCGTTAAAAGCTTTAGAAGTTTTAAAGGAAGATAAACTTTGGCAGAATGGACAGGAGAAAGAGTATTATACTCGATTGACTGAAATTTTGCGTGAATATATTGATGATCGTTTTCATATTAATGCAATGGAGATGACATCATCTCAGATTTTATCTGTTTTACGTTCTAATAAAGAAACCAAAGCTGTTGATACACAGTTAAAACAGATTTTGGAAATGGCAGATTTTGTGAAGTTTGCAAAGATGAGACCGCTTCCGGATGATAACGATGCGACAATGCGGGATGCAATAACTTTTGTCGAAGAAACAAAAGTCGTTGAAGAACTCCCCACTGCAAATGAAGAGAAAAAGGAAAACGGTGTACAGGCCGAAGACAAAATCTCTGTATCCGGTTCTGATAAAAAAGATGAATTATGATATTTGCGAATCCTCTATATTTATGGTTGTTACTTTTGCTTCTTCCGGCAATAGCCTGGTATATTATGAAGCATAAAAAAGCTCAAGCCTCATTGCAGGTTTCATCTACTTTTGCTTTTGATAAATTACCCACGACTTATAAGGCTTATTTACGGCATTTACGCTTTGCTTTGCGTTTAGGTGTTATTGCATGTGTGATTGTTGCATTAGCTCGTCCTCAATCGACAGATAAGTGGGAGAATCAAACAACAGAAGGTGTTGATATTGTTGTCGCTTTAGATATATCGACAAGTATGTTGGCACGTGATTTTAAACCCAATCGTATTGATGCGGCAAAAGATGTTGCGGCACAGTTTATCACAGGACGTACACATGATAATATCGGGTTGGTAATATTTGCAGGAGAAAGTTTTACGATGTGTCCGATGACTACAGACCATGCCGTCTTATTGAACTTATTGAAAGATGTTCAGTGCGGTATGATCGCCGATATGACAGCTATCGGAGACGGACTTGCTACAGCTGTAAACCGTATTAAAGACGGTCCGGCAAAGTCGAAGACGATAATACTGTTGACAGATGGTACTAACAATGCGGGAGATATTGCTCCGGTTACGGCTGCACAGATTGCAAAATCGTTCGGTATTCGGGTATATACGATTGGAGTAGGAACACAGGGAACTGCACCATATCCGGTTCAGACCCCGTATGGTATCGAATATCAGAATATTCCAGTAGAAATAGATGAAGTTACTTTGAAACAGATCGCCTCTACTACAGGAGGAGAGTATTTCAGAGCTACGAATAAAGGTGTTTTGAAAAATATATTTTCAGAAATCGATAAGTTAGAGAAAACAAAATTGACGGTAACAGAATTTAGTCGTAGAGAAGAGAACTTTATGCCGTGGGCAATCATGGCTCTGATTTTGTTGATTTGTGAGATTGTTTTGAGAAATACTTTATTAAGAAACATTCCTTAAATGATTTGATTATGTTTCGATTTGCACAACCAGAATATTTATATCTTCTTTTTATAGTGCCGCTAATATGGCTGCTCTATTTTTATAGTGTGTATAAAAAAAAGAAAAATCTGGAAAAATTCGGTCATGTAAAGACTCTTGAGCCCTTAATGCCGGATGTTTCAAAATATAAACCGGGAACAAAGTTCTTTTTACAACAGTTGGCATTGATTGTTTTGGTATTTTTAATTGCCAGACCTCAAATGGGTGCAAAAGTAGAAACGGTGAAAAAACAAGGTGTAGAGATTGTCGTAGCTTTGGACGTTTCTAATTCGATGCTGGCCCGGGATATTAATCCGAGCCGTCTGGAAAAGGCTAAAATGATGTTATCTAAGTTGGTAGATGAGTTGGATAACGATAAAGTCGGGTTGATTGTGTTTGCCGGAGACGCATATACGCAATTGCCGATTACTTCAGACTTTGTTTCGGCGAAAATGTTTTTGTCCAGTATCGATCCCAATATGGTTCCTACTCAAGGGACGGCAATAGGAAGAGCGATTAGTTTGGCAATGAATTCGTTTACTCCGGATGAAAGTGCCGATAAGGCGATTATCGTGATCACAGATGGAGAAAACCATGAAGATGATGCGGTTGCAATGGCTGCGGAAGCGGCAAAAAAAGGCATTCGTGTGGATGTGATCGGGATAGGTTCTCCACAAGGATCACCTATCCCGATGAGTAATGAAAGCAGTGATTTCAGGAAGGATAATGAGGGCAATGTCGTCATTACTAAATTGAATGAGCAGATGGGACAGGAGATTGCTAAAGCCGGAGAAGGTATTTATGTAACAGCAGATAATACGAACAGCGCTTTACGTGCTTTGACCAACCAAATAAAAAAGATGAAAAAATCAGATATCGAAAGTAAAGTATATTCAGAATATGACGAACAGTTTCAGGGGCTTGCTTGGATCGTACTTTTGTTATTATTGATTGATATTTTTATTTTGGATCGGAAGAACGAATGGATGAAGAAATTTAATTTCTTTACTAAATAAAATTTGTTTTTAGTCGGTGGTGTGCCCCCGTGCTCTTAAAAAAACGGAAAGGTTATGAAATATATAGCGATAATAGTTTCATTGTGTTGTTTTACCGTACTTTCAGCTCAGAATTCGGCAAAAGAACCTATGTCATCCAGTAAAGAAGTGAACAAAAAGGCTGAACGAAACAGCATTCGTAGTGGAAATAAACTATATTCCGGCGAGAAATATACCGAATCGGAAATTGAGTATAGAAAGGCGTTAGATGCTAATCCCGACTCATGGATGGGGATGTATAATTTGGGAAATTCGTTGTTCCGTCAAGGGAAGTATGAAGCCGCTTTCGAACAATATAAAAAGGCGGCGACATTAGAAACCGATACTATAAAAAGTTCTCAGGCATGGTATAACATGGGCAATGTGTTTATGCAGGATAAAAAATATGCTGAGAGTATAGATGCGTATAAGAATGCGTTACGGCGAAATCCGAAAGATGATGAAGCACGCTATAATTTGCGTTTGGCTCAGTTGCTTTTAAAGAAACAACAGCAAGATCAGAAAAATCAAGATCAAAATAAAGATCAGAATAAGGATAATAAAGACCAGAAAGACCAAAATAAAGATAATAAGGATCAGAATAAAAATCAACAGCAAAATCCGAAAGATGATAATAAGCAAGATAAAAAAGAGCAGGATAAACAACAATCATCTTCACCTCAAATGTCTAAAGAAAATGCACAACAGATATTAGATGCTATGCAGCAAGATGAACGGAATACTCAAGAAAAAGTCCGTAAAGCTATGATGCAACAGCAGAAACGGAAGAAAACAGACAAGGAATGGTAATGGTGATTAAAGATTAAAACTCATTCGGTATGACAAAAAGAACAAGATTCATAATGTTCATATTCTTTTTCATAAGTGTTGCGACTTATGGAGGAAATAATGTACGTTTTGAATTGATAGTTCCGGAGAAAGTTTATTCGGGTCGGGAATTTACGATCATTTTTCGTCTTGAAAATGCTGAAGGACAAGATTTCAGAGCTCCGGAGTTTAGCGGATGTCAAGTTATAAAAGGACCTGAAATTTCTCATCCTTCACGGTATGCAATGGAGTGGGGAATAGGGCGGTCTTTAAGTTATACAGATTATGCATATATTTTGAAAACCGACCGCAAAAAGAAGGTGAAAATAGGGGCTGCGACAGTCAGGGTTGATGGAGATCTGTTGAAAACCGCTTCACATACGATTTTACTTGATAAATCCTCTAAACAAGAGTATGCCGATAATGTTATATCATTTACAGCTGTTGTCCCGGAAAAAGTAGAAGTGGGGAAAACTTTTAAGGCTGTTTTTGTTTTGAAAAATGCGCAAGGAGAAAATTTTAATCTTCCGGTAGTAAAAAATTGCGAATTTATTTACGGACCGGAGGTCTCTCGTAAGGGAGGGTTTTCGTTCTGGGGACGTACTCCGATAGAAACGGTATATACGTTGATATTGAAGGCGAAGAAAACGGGGACAGTTAAATTTCCCTCTGCTTCAGTAGATGTAAATGGGAAAGTTTTGAAAACAAAAAAAGTAAAAATAAAAATATTGCCGGAGAGTGAAAAAACTCGTAAAACGAGATTTAATGAGGCTCAACGGAAATATCAATCTATATAAGTAGTAACAAAATATAGTATATATAGAAATGAAAAAATTATTTTTCATAATAGCGGTTTTTTTCAGTACTATTTCATCCGGTTTTGCTGATGGGGTGAAATTTTCTGCATCAGCACCGGGACAAGTAATCAAAGGACAGACATTCCAAGTAACATTTACTTTGATCAATGCAAATGGTCAAGATTTAAGAGTGCCTGAATTTCCCGGATGTAACGTCCTCTTTGGTCCTGCTGTTTCTCAAGGATCGCAATTTACCAGTATAAACGGGAAAACAACTACTCAAACAGAAGAATCCTATACTTATACGTTAAAGGCGATTAAAGAAGGAACTTATAAGATAGGATCTGCAACTATTCGAGCAGGAGGAAAGCAATTGACATCCAATACTCTTAGTTTGAAAATTTTGCCTCCGGATAAAAACTCCGATAATAGCTCTGACGATGATCGGGAATATGCACCTTCGGCTCAGGGCTCTGCAGGAACTGATGCGACGACATTTGCCCGTTTGATACTTTCAAGAACAAAGGTATATGAACAAGAAGCTATATTGGCAACTATAAAATTATATACCAAAGCTGCCAATATGGGACTTGAGAATTATACTTTTCCGAGTTTTGACGGCTTTGTAGTTCAGGATATGCCGATTCAGAATCCTCAGTTTGAGTTAGATCATTATGATGGAGCTAATTATACAACAGTTGTGATTAAGAGAGCTTTGTTATTTCCTCAACGTTCGGGAAAAATAACGATTAATCCCGGTAAATTCGATATGGCGTTACAGGTCGTACGTCCCATGAGAGGGCCTTTCGGTATGATGCGAGGTTTGCAGGAAGTAAAAAAGACGGTGCGGACACAACCGGTTACTGTAGAAGTATTGCCGTTGCCGGCAGGAAAGCCGGCCTCATATATGGGAGCTGTAGGAACATTTACAATTACTTCTTCTATAAATAGAGAGAATCTGAAAACCAATGAAGCCGTAACAGTAAAATTACAAATCAAAGGGGTTGGAAATCTTAAATATGTAAAGAATCCGGAAATCAAATTCCCGGCTGATTTCGAAGTTTATGATCCAAAGATTGATGTGAAAACTCAAAATACGACATCCGGAGTAGAAGGTGTCCGTACGATAGAATATACCGCAATTCCTCGCAATGCAGGAGATTTTGTTATTCCGGGAATCGATTTTTCATATTTCGACGTTCATTCGAATAGCTATAAAACTTTGACCACACCGGAATATCATTTAAAAGTAGAAAAAGGCGCTGGAGGTTCTTCATCTCATATCTCCAATTTTACGGATAAGGAAGCTTTGCAAATGTTGAATCAAGATATCCACTTTATTAAAACCGGAAATTTACATTTGCAAAAATCTCCGTCTCTTGTGTGGGGAAGTACGGGATATTGGTTGTGGTATATTTTGCCTGCATTGTTTTTTATTATATTTGTAATTGTCAATCGGAAGCAGGCCAGGGAGAATGCAAATGTTACTTTAATGAAAACGAAAAAAGCTAATAAAGTAGCGACACGAAGGTTGAAAACTGCAGGGAAATATTTGAAAGAACATCAGAAAGAGGCGTTCTACAATGAAGTTCTGCAGGCTGTATGGGGATATTTGAGTGATAAATTAAGTTTGCCATTGTCGGAATTGACTCGGGATAATGTTGCTGCTGAATTAGCAAAATATGGAGCAAGTGAAGATTTGATAAATCGTTTTATGGAAATATTGGATACTTGTGAGTTTGCTCAGTATGCACCTTCTCAATCAGACAGTGCGATGGATAAGCTATATGCAGATACGGTGGAAGCAATAGGAAAAATGGAAAATACCGTAAAGAAATAAATAGAGATATGGATATGAAAAAAATATATAGTATTCTGTTTTTTTTCTGTCTCATTACTACTGTTTGGGGACAAGAATTATTGAATCAGGCAAATGAGTCATATAGCCGGGAAAATTATAAGAAAGCGGCAGAATTATATGAGAAAGTTCTTCAAGACGAAGGAGTCTCTTCAGATTTATACTATAATTTAGGAAATGCTTATTATAAAGATAAGCAGTATGCGAAAGCTATATTGAACTATGAAAGGGCATTATTGCTCTCTCCGGGAAACGAGGATGCACGATTTAATTTGAGTATGGCGAATAGTCATATAACGGATAAGATAGAACCGGTAGGCTCGTTCTTTTTGACTGTTTGGATTCATACCTTAATAAATACTTTGTCGTCAAATAGCTGGGCTATATTGGGTATTATTAGTTTCTTGCTTTTTATTGTCGGTATTTATTTATATTTTTTTACAAGAAATGTATTATTGCGGAAAATAGGATTCTTCGTCGGATTATTATTGTTATTAGTTTCTATATTCTCAAATAGTTTTGCATCGGCACAAAAAGATAAGATAACCGAGCGTAACGAAGCCATAGTGTTTGCACCGACGATAACAATTAAAAGTTCACCGGCTGAAAGCGGAACTGATCTTTTTGTTTTGCATGAAGGTACAAAGGTGAAACTTTTGGATAAAGTTGGAGAATGGTCTGAAATTTTGTTGGCAGACGGAAACAGAGGTTGGATACCGACAGATCAAATCGAAATAATTTAAAATAAAAATATAAAAAACGCTTATTAAATTACACAAAGTGGCGGAAGCATTTTGTCGCTTTGTGTAATCTTATTTTATAAAAACATTATGCTTGAGGAACTTATCAAGATAGATCAACAAATATTGTTGTTGCTTAATCGGTATCATACTGTGTATTGGGACCAAGTTATGTGGGTATATACCGGCAAATATATCTGGATACCGCTTATTTTGTCATTTGCTTGGGTATATTTTCGGAAAAACTGGAAAGATGCGTTATGGACAATATTAATGATGATTCTTGTCGTTACTGTATGCGATCAATTCGCTTCGACGATTTGTAAACCTTATTTTGCCCGTTTCAGACCGGCTCAAGATCCGGACTTTTCTCAGTTCGTTACTATTGCAAACGGATATCGGGGTGGAAAATTCGGTTTCATCTCAAGTCATGCTGCGAATGCTGCCGGTTTGGTAACTTTTACTGCGTTATTATTCAGAAATAAATTATATACGATTACTGCTATTATATGGGCTTTGCTGACATGTTATTCCCGTATGTATTTGGGAGTTCATTATCCGGGAGATATTTTAGCCGGAAGTGTTTGGGGAATATTGACCGGATGGGGAGGCTACTATCTGTATGTTGCGGGACGCAATAATGCGGTAAAACGGGGGTGGCTTCAAGGAAATTTTTCTCCTTATTATAATAATAAGGATGTTCGTATAATTGTTGCCGTAATTTATGTTACGTTTTTGGCTATATTGATAATATCTCCTTGGATTAATTTCAGAATAAAGTAAACCACTGTTAATTTATACTGAAAAACTCACAGAAAATTTTCCCTGTGAGTTTTTTTATTAAAATGAACGATAAAAAAGTCCGATAAATTTGGAAATGTGGATTTTTAAATATAAATTTAATGCGTATTACAAACCATAGCTATTAACCATTTAAAACATTAACGACTATGACTAAAACAATAACATTTAATGAACTTCGCCGTATCAAAGATTGTTTACCCGATGGTTCTATGCACAGAATAGCAGATGAGTTGAATGTAACGGTACAGACTGTTCGCAATTATTTCGGTGGAAATAATTATGAATACGGGAAAAATTGCGGTCTGCACATAGAACCAGGTCCTGATGGTGGTATAGTCGTATTGGACAACACTACTATATATGATATGGCGATGTCTATTCTTCAAGAAGAGAATAGCATGGCCGAAGAAAAATAGAAGTAAATAATTTTTAAACTTTTGCGTTATGGGCGATGATAAATTAATCACTATAGCCATTTATACGTACGAAAAGGCTCAGATTATAAAAGGCATTCTGGAGAACGAGGATATCCCGGTGGCTATCCAAAACGTAAATCTGATACAGCCGGTAATATCGTCAGGTGTACGCGTAAGAATCAGAGAACAGGATTTACCGCATGCTCTTCAAATTTTAGAACAGTATTCACTTTTCGATGATAAAGATCATCAAAAAGATAAAAGTAAAAATCACGAAAAGAAAATTCTAATTCCGGTCGATTTCTCCGACTATTCTTTTAAAGCCTGTCAGATTGGCTTTGATTTTGCAAAGGCTCATAATGCCAAAGTGATGTTATTTCATGCTTATTTCAGTCCATATTTCCCGGGCGCTATACCAATCACCGATACATTTACTTATGAAGTTTCTGAAGATGAAGCGCTGAAACAGGTGCAAGATCGAGTAGGAAAAGATATGGCTCGTTTTGTCGAGACTTTGCATAAGCAGATTGCTGAAGGGTTACTACCGGGCGTAGAATTCGATTATGTTCTTCGGGAAGGTATTCCAGAAGATGAAATCAATCATTATAGTAAAGAATATAATCCTATGCTGATTGTAATGGGGACACGCGGAAAAAGCCAGAAGGAGCTCGATTTGATAGGAAGTGTCACGGCAGAAGTTTTGGATTCTACAAAATTCCCGGTGTTTGCCGTACCTGAGAGTGTTCCGTTTACAATGATTGACGAGGTAAATAACATTGCGTTTTTTACAAACTTCGATCAACAGGATTTGATAGCGATAGATACGTTTATGAGATTATTCGGTTCGTATGATTTTAAGATTAACTTTGTTCATATGAATACTAAACGAGACGCTTGGAATGAAATTAAATTAGCAGGGATGAAGGAATATTTCGATAAACATTATCCGGGACGTGAAGTTGCTTATATGATGTTAAATGGAGATGATTTCTTGAATAGTGTAGAAAAGTTTATCAGAGATGAAAAAATCGATATATTAACGATGACGACACGAAAGAGAAATATATTTGCGAGGTTGTTTAATCCGAGTATTGCTCATAAGATGCTATTCCATGCAGATACTCCATTGTTGGTGATTCCCTCTGTCGGATGGTGAAGATTTTAAGCGAAGCTAAGAAATATATTCCCTGAAATTACTTACTGTATTTCAGGGAATATTATTTTTTAGATCCAGTTTAAAGTTTTGTTCCATACTATGATGGAAGTTTTAATTTTGAGAGACTGTTTAGATTTTACACGAACATTTTTTGATAGCTGTTTTCGAGAATACTTTTTTGTCAGAAAATTTAGATAGGTTTCTTATACTTATGTAAGTTAAATGATTTATATATAGAAAGATATACATTGTTTTATTGAGAAAATTAAGAAGCTTTTTAATCCTTTTTGCTCAGAAAATTTAAATGGGCTCTAAAAAAATCTGCTATTTTATATCGCTATTACGATCATTTTGCATAATTTTGGTTCATTAATAATACACACAATTGACCTCAGATGAAAAACAAAACTTCATTATCGGCACTTCTCGCAGTGCTGTTCGGATTCTTTATCATGGGATTCTGTGATGTAGTCGGTATGGCTACCTCTTATGTAAAAAATGATTTCGGATTGTCCGAAACATTAGCAGGTTTTATCCCTTCCGCAGTATTTTTCTGGTTTTTACTTTTGTCCGTTCCTACAGCTATCGTGATGAATAAAATTGGCAGAAAGCGGACTGTTTTGGTAAGCATGGTTGTAACTATTGTGGGAATGATGCTACCTTTTATTTCTTATAACTTGGTATCTTGCCTGGTCGCTTTTGCGTTTTTAGGAATTGGAAATACCATTTTACAAGTTTCTTTAAATCCGTTATTGACCAATGTTGTAAAAGGCGATGCTTTGACCAGTTCTTTAACCGGAGGGCAAGTTATTAAAGCAATATCATCATTTTGCGGACCGTTTATTGCCGCATTTGCCTTGAGTTTTTTCGGATCTTGGGAATATCTTTTTCCGATTTTTGCTGTAATAACTTTGATTTCTACGCTGTGGCTGTTAGTTAGTCCTATTCAGGAGGAGAAACCCGATTCAGCTTCGTCATTCGGAGCGACATTCGGATTATTGAAAGATAAAACGATTTTGCTCCTTTTCTTGGGAATAGTGTTTGTCGTAGGTACGGATGTAGGAATGAATACTATTGCTCCGAAATTGCTTATAGAACGTTGTGGCATGGCTGTTGATGCTGCAGGATTCGGTTCGAGCGTATATTTTGCTTGTCGTACAGTCGGAGCTTTTGTCGGTACGGCCTTGTTAGCGAAATATTCACCTGTTAAATTTTTCCGGATCAATATCCTTATAGCGATTTTAGGTATGTTAGCTCTGTTTTTTGTGAATGATTTGATGTTAATATATGCAATGATCGGGTTAGTAGGGTTTGTATGTTCAAGTATTTTCTCTGTTATTTACTCTATGGCATTACAAAGTCGTCCCGACAAAGCAAATGAAATTTCCGGTTTGATGATTACGGGAGTTTTTGGTGGAGCGATTGTTCCTCCTTTGATGGGATACGCTACGGATTTGGTTGGGAGTCAAAACGGTTCTGTCGCGGTTATTTTAGTTTGCATATTATATTTGACATATTGTTCTTTCGGTATTAAAGTAAAAAATAATTGAGAATTTGATAATTTATGAAGCTCCGGGAAGTTACTATTTGTAGCTTCCCGGAGTTTTTTTAATACAGTTTAAAGTTTAATCAGGTTCTTATTCGAGATGTGAATCTATTGTAGCTGATATGAGTAAGGAAAAAATATTTCCGTAAAATTTAAATAGGTACTAAAATAATATTATAATAAAAATATTATCTTTGCTGCGTTTCGGTTCATAGTTCCTGTTCAGGGACATGATTAAAAGGGAATCAGGTGAGAATCCTGAACAGTCCCGCTGCTGTAAACTCTGTAAAATGTTTTGACAAAATACTTTGCCACTGTTTATTTTCTGTAAATGGGAAGGCGTTCAAAACAGGAGTAAGTCAGAAGACCTGCCGGACAAACTCATTTCAATAGCTTTCGAGGAATAAGCTTTTGAGTATTATTACGCGGTATTTTACCATATAATGTTCACTTTCTTATTTTTAGTTGGCTATTTGATTAGTTAGAATCAAATAAATATATCAGTATGCAGAAATTTTTACGTTTTAATTGTGAAAAAGATTTTGTTTTGCAGGGTTTGAGAAAGTCCCGAGTATTGCTTTGTTGCAGTTTATTGTCAGCTTCGTTAAGTGTGACGGGACAAACAACCTCAGTAACTAAAGTGTTGGAATATGTTCCTGCACCCGGGCAATTCGTGAATGCATCTTTGCCTAAATATGAAGCAGGAGATACGGATGAATCGATTCGGGCAAAGGCAGAATCGACAATGAAAGCCGGTAGTTCGTTTATCGGTTTGGGAGCTTATGGCGGTTATGTGGTTGTCGGTTTTGATAAACCGATTGTGAATGTTCCCGGCGAGTATGATTTTAAGACAGCGGGAAATGCGTATGTAAATAATGCCGAGTGTGGAATTATTATGGTATCTCAAGATAAGAATGGAAACGGCCTTCCTGATGACGAGTGGTATGAATTGGCCGGTTCGGAATATAATAACCCTAAGACAGTTCATAATTATAAAATAACTTATTACAGGCCTCAATACGACATAGAAATACGGAAAGGAGGAACTCCTGATGAAAATTATATAAATAACCCAGCTTCATTTCGTACAGAAACAGAAAATAATAATATTGCGGATGTAATGTGGAAAGATAATTTGGGAAATACAGGTTATGTATTGCGTAATACTTTCCATAAACAGCAGTCTTATTATCCGATGTGGATCGAATCGGATGAGTTGACATTTTCGGGTTCTTTATTGCCTTCGAATGCTGTACAGTCCGGGAATATATGGCAATTTCCGGCTTATGACTGGGGGTATGCCGATAATTGGAGTGCCAATGAGTCGAATGAGAAAATCGGGATGAAAATAGATTGGGCTGTCGATAAATACGGAAATCCTGTTCGTTTGACACATATCGATTTTGTAAAGGTATATACTGCTTTGAACCAATGTGTCGGAGCTGTAGGAGAGACATCGACAGAATTTAAGTCTGTCATAGATCTTCATCCCGATGCTCAAGTATCTGAAGACAAATCTGTTGTTTTGGATTTATCCGAAGCAGTTTTAGATGAATCGACAAAGGTTTCGGATTTTATTTTCGATACAGAAACGAAATTCTTTGATTTTAATGATTTGTTCCGTTTTTCACATTCGGCAACGGATTGGGGTGGGGGTTCTTTCTCTTGGGACGGTTTTGTTTGCAGTAAACAGCAACCCGATCTGAATGAACCTTCGGATTTATACAACCCGGATGGCAGTGTAAATACAGATGTCGTAAGTTCGTGGGAATATTTGCCGCAGAATACTTACGCTGCAGTGACCGGAGCAGGCGTAAACGGGGATAATACCCCATATATTTTCGGATATTGGAACTCATATAGTGATGATCAAAGTATTATATCTTTTGCAGACGGAATGTCTCATAGAGTAAACGGTGTGTATGTGACGAATGCTGCCATAAATTATATTTCGATGAAATATGGTGATTCTTATGGGAAAAAGTTTGGTGGAAAAAATGGGACAGATCCGGATTTCTTAAAATTGACGGCTGTGGGAAAGAATGGTGATACAGAAACCGGGAATGTCGATTTTTATTTGGCTGATTATCGTTCAGATTATAGTTGTGACGATTATATTGTCACAGATTGGAGTTGGATGGATTTGTCTTCTTTGGGAGAGGTTTCTTCGATAGAGTTTTCTTTGTCATCTTCAGATAATGGAGATTATGGAATGAACACTCCGACTTATTTTTGCTTAGATGGCTTGTCGGTAAATCCTCAGGCTTCAGTGCCATCTGCAATATCAGAAAGTGAGAAAGCACTTTCTTGGAGTGTATATCCTAATCCGGCATCGAATTATATTCGCATCAAAGGTGATGAATATAAAAAAGCTGATATTTATACGTTAAACGGAGTTCTTGTTCGTTCTGTTTCAGCATCTGAACAAATTTATGTAGGTGATCTGGCTACCGGACTATATTATATTCGGATTACAGATGATACATATACTTCAACATTGAAATTTATCAAACAGTGATAAGTTAAGTTTTCCTTTACAAATTAATCTGCGCAAAAAGAAGCTGTGTCGAAATACCGACATGGCTTCTTTTATATCCTTTTTTATAAACAAAGTATAATCTTTTTCCGTTTAATATAAAAAAAATTATGGATTTTGTAACGGTAATATCTTTATTGATGGCAGGAATGATCTGTGGTATTGTAAATGTCATCGGAGGCGGAGGTTCTTTATTGGCACTTCCGGTTTTATTGGCTTTAGGGTTGCCTGCAGGAGTTGCTAACGGAACTAATAGAATTGCTATTCTATTACAGGATATAGTAGCGGTAACGACATTTCATAAACAAAAACAGCTTCCATTACGTGAGGGCTTCATTCTTTCTGTTCCTGTTATTATTGGTGCTATGGTAGGAGCATGGCTGGCAGCAGAATATTTAACCGAAACAATTCTGAATATTGTTATTTTGTTGTTGACTGTATTGATGATTGCAGCACTTTTCTTTCAGCCGGATAAATGGACTCGTATTAAAAATTCGATAGTTTTTCGTGGCTTGACCGTGAGTAATTTTATTTTATTGTTTTTCATCGGTTTTTACGGAGGATTTATACAAGCAGGATTTACTTATCTCGTATTAGCAGTATTGGTGTTGAGAATGGGACATAATATGGTTACGGGAGATGCTTTGAAACTTTTCCTTAATTTGATGATTATTCCTGTCGCTCTGATAATATTTATATATCATGCTCAAATTGTTTGGAACTATGGATTGTTGATGGGAGTAGGAAGTGCGGTAGGTGGATATTGGGGAGTAAAATTCGTTCGTACTTGGAGTCCGGTTTTTATTCGAAGCATATTGTTGATTTTATTGGTATTATCGGCTTTGTATATTATTTTCTTTCGGATGATATGAGAATTTTAGAAAGATATTTCCACAAAATTTAGATAGACTCTTAGAGCCTGTCTAAATTTTGCTCGGGTCAGGTTTGAGAGTTTCTTACGAGGATATTTTTCTGTTTTCAGGAGGATGATAGTGGGCTATCTGACGAGGGAAAACGGGAAAAAAGACCGGAAGAAAACACAAAGATGACCTGATAATATTTTTTTTATTGGAAAATTTAGACAGGCTCTAAAGCTATTAAAATAAATCTCCTATTTTTGCAGCCAGAATAATACGAATATGTCTGGTGCTCTCTATATTTTTAATCCTGAGAATGATCTTTCTGTCGCCAATGGCGGTGAAAATTATATGCCTCCTCCTCGAGCCAGAATTATAGCTGAAGATTTAGCGTTCTTGCCGGTTTGGTATGCAGAGAAAGATGATGATGTAATAGTTCCTTCTGAAAAATATATCGATTGGATGTATTCCGAGAGAACCTTGTTAGGATGTTTTCCCGGAGTTGTGATAAAGGACTGTTTGCCTGATAAGAATTGGACGGCTTGCATTCCTTGGGGATGGAGTCCTGAAATTGCCAAACGTTTTTTACGTATGGGAGTGTCGAATCATTTATTGCCGGGAGATGCTTTTCTAAAAGAACAGAAGCGCTTATATCATAGAAATCAGACACTGGAAATATTAAAAGGGTTGAGAGATTATAAAATAGAAGATATTCCCGATTTGTTGCCGGAAGAATTATATACGACCGAATCTGTACGCCGCTACATACAATCTGCTCCGTTGACGGTTCTTAAAGCGCCATGGTCCGGAAGTGGTAAAGGATTGAGCTGGGGACGTGGCGTATATGATACGACACTTGAGCGCTGGAGTAGAGGAATATTACGTCGGCAAGGAAGTATGATGGGAGAACCGTTTTACGAAAAAGTGCAGGATTTTGCCATGGAGTTTCATTCAGACGGAGTCTCGTCCGTAGTTTTTGCCGGATATTCGTTGTTTGATACAAACAAAAAGGGAGTGTATACCGGAAATATTTTGACCGGAGACGATGATATATTATCTTGTTTGTCAATTTATGTGGCTACAGAACGTATAGAATCTGTAAAGATAGCGTTACAAGAATTATTGTCGGTAAAAGTCGCACCTTATTATAAAGGATATCTCGGTATCGATATGATGATTTATAAAGAAAACGGTAAGTATCGCCTGAATCCTTGTATCGAATTGAATCTGAGAATGAATATGGGAGTAGTATCCCGCATTTTTTATGATCGTTATACAGCATCCGGATCGAAAGGAATATATGTTGTCGATTATAACCCTGATTCCGCTGCTTTATATGCAGATCACTTAGCCCGGACGAAAAATAATCCGTTAATCATCTGTGACGGGAAAATTGTTAAAGGATATATATCTTTATCTCCGGTTACTTCCGCATCTCATTATCGGGCGAGGGTAGAGATTTATTAAAAGAGTCTTATAGCCTGTCTAAATTTTGTCTTTACTATATCCTTCGTAATAATACGATTGTTCTATCCCTTTAAATATCATTTTCCTATCATCGACTTTTTCAGTTAGTGCCGGTTGCAAAAGGAAACGGAGCTCCAAGTCATTGATTGGACTGCGTTCCATTGCTTGCAGATAGAGGTCTTTGTCAACCATGTTCCAATCAACAACTTTACCAAGATTTTTTTTCAAAATTAGATCAAGCCATATTCTTGTAGAACGTCCGTTACCTTCCATAAATGGATGAGCGATATTCATTTCTACATACTTAGCTATGATTTCCTCAAAAGTTGTTTCCGGCATTTTCTCTATTACAGGAAGTATTACGTCGAGAAACATTGAATTTGCAAAACGAAAGCCTCCTTTGGCGATGTTCTGGGTACGTACCTTTCCGGCAAAGTTGTATAGACCGCAGAATAAATACTCATGTATCTGGCACAATCCTTTAGTTGTACCTACCTCAATGTTATTTATATCGCCTGTTTCAAACAGAGCTTTGGCTTTCTCCAGACTTTGTTCATCTATTATATATTGTTGTTTCTTTTGTTCCATAAATGAGAATTTGTAAAACGAATCTTTTCGGAATAGAATATACGGGTTTTAATTACAAAATATTTCGCAATTAAAAATGTTTGAGTTCCTGATATAGCCGGTGTATAGGCAACCCCATAACATTAAAATAAGAACCGTTAATGCCGTTTACTCCTACAAATCCGATCCATTCCTGTATTCCGTATGCACCGGCTTTATCGAGAGGAGTATATTTTTCTACATAAAAATCGATTTCTTCTTCATCGAGAGTTGCAAAAGATACATCGGTAGAAACGGCAAAAGAAATTTGTTTCTCCTGTGTAGTGATGCAAACACCGGTAATCACCGTGTGAATATTTCCCGATAAAGTACGTAGCATATTTTTCGCATCGTCTTTGTCTTTCGGTTTCCCGAAAACCTTACCGTTCAACCATACGATTGTATCTGCTGTGATCAGCAGAGTTTTATCTGTCATTTCCGGTTTATAAGCCTCTGCCTTTACCATAGCTATGTATTTCGGAATTTCTTCACCTTGCAATGTTTCCGGATATGATTCATCTATATCAGAAAGGGCGGTTACTTCGTATTCGATTCCTAATCCGCTCAATAATTCTCGACGTCTTGGCGAATTGCTTGCCAGTAAAATATTGTATTTTTGTATATGATCCAGCATTTTTTCTTATTTATTACCATCCGAAAGCCTCGTCGGCCATCCATTTTCCTTGTACTTTCAGCACCTCTTCTATAACGTCTCGTCCGCATCCGCATCCTCCTTTTTTGGGGGATATATAAGCTGATATCGCTTTAATTTCAGGTGCGGCGTCAGCGGGGCAAGTAGGTAGTCCTACCAGTTTCATAACTTCATAATCCGGAATATCATCACCCATATACAGGATCTCTTCCGGTTTTAGGTTTGAAGATTCAATCCATTGATAGTATGCTTCGGTTTTGATTTTTGCACCCATAAAGATATGTTTTACTCCTAATGCGGAAAACCGTTCATGAACAGCTTGGGTGCGTCCTCCTGTAATAATCGCTATATTGTAACCTAAACGAACGGCCAATTGTATCGCGTATCCGTCTTTTATATTGACCATACGCATCGGTTCTCCATTGGGATGCAGAGGAATCATGTCTGAAGAAAGAACTCCATCGACATCGAAAGCGAAAGCTTTTATTCGAGATAAATCATAATTTATTTTGCTCATGGGAAATGTTTATTGCAAATGCGTGAATATTTTTACTCAATAATCGGTAGATTTCTTTTAGTTGATCGTCATCTAACAAAGATAGTTGCTTGTTCATTACGTTCTCGTCATATCTTACGGCAGGACCGGTTTGAGCTGTTAAGGGGGATATTTTTTTTATTTTATCAGCTGTTTCTTGGATAAGCGGTTGCAGAATGTCGAAAGGTAATCCGTGTTCTTTTAGTAATTTTTCGGATATTGCATACATGTGGTTTGTGAAATTACATGCAAATACGGCAGCTAAGTGAATATATTTTCGCTGCTCTGAAGAGACGATTCTTACATCTTGTGAAATTTTTAAAGCCATATCGGCTAATAACGTAGTATCTTTCTCTGAATTAGCTTCGACAAAAAACGGTATATTTGAGAAACTTACCTTTTTGTTTTTACTGAAAGTTTGTAGCGGGTAGAATACACCATACCTTTTTACATGTGATTCGAATATGGACATCGGTATGCTTCCGGCTGTATGTACCCAAAGAGCTTTATTCGGTTTGACAGACCGGATGCATTCCTGTAATGCCGTATCTTTTATTGAAAAAATATAAAGATCTGCCGTATCTTTTATTTGATTGAGGTCATCGGTGTAATCACAAGACAAGGATGACCCCAATATTTTTGCATTTTTGAGGCTTTTACTATATATCTGGATTATATCGTAACCTTGTTCTTTCATTGTTGACGACAATTGTGTAGCGAGGTTACCAGCTCCGATAAATATTATTTTTTTCATATTTATCTTTTTATGTTACCAACGTTCTATGTGAACCTTTTCCCATTGAACCTTATCCGGATCAAAAGGCTTTTTTTCTTCATTTTTGTGACCCAGAGTGATAATGGACAAAACTTCCATTCCGTATGGGATTCCCAACATTTCACGAACATAATCTTCAGCAGATTGTCCGTTTTCTGTCAATCGGTTTCGTATTTGTATCCAACAACTGCCTATACCGAGATCTTCAGATTGTAGTTGGATGAGGATTGCCGCAATGGATGCATCTTCGATCCATACATCGCTTTTTGACGGATCGGCAAGAATAACAATAGCCAGTTTTGCGCCGGCAATAGGTTTTGCTCCTTGAGCTTTACAGTGAGAAAGTTTTTCTAATTGTTCCGGATTCTCGATCACGACGAATTCCCAGCAAAGAGACCGTTTAGATGTCGGCGACATTAAAGCTGCCTCAAGTATTTCTTTTACATTTTCCGGAGAAATGGAATCTTCGGTATATTTGCGAATACTGCGTCTGTTTTTGAGCAGTTCTTTCAGGTTTTCCATAAAGTAAATATTGAAATGTTTCTGTACAAAGATACGATATTGTGGTAAAAGCCCCATAAAAAGATGTAAATTTGCGCGTCTTGAAAATGTAAATATACGTAAATCATATTTTTTACGTTATATATCTGAAAAGAAAGATTCTTTTGAAAATGAAATTCATGAAAATAAAGCTATATATATTCTTTATATTTATTTTTATCGGATCTGCCGTATTTGCTCAATCACGTATAAAAATTTCCGGGAAGGTGATCGATGCTGATAATCAGGGATTAGAGTTAGTCAGTGTGCGTATAGGCGGAACTACACAAGGAACATTGACCGATTTGAAAGGAGAATATGAGCTGACGGTGGCTTCTCAGGATTCTATAGAAATTATTTTTTCTTGCTTGGGTTATCGAACCGAAAAGAGGGTCTTGGCGGCACCGCAAGGTAATGTGGTGTTAAATATGAGGCTTTATACTAAAGATAAAAAATTGGGAGAGGTGGTCGTGACGGAAATAAGGAAACAAACCGGTACTCTCCAAAAAATAGATGCAAAAGATTTGAGGTTGATGCCGGATGCTTCGGGAGGAAGTATTGAGAGTATGCTTTCGACCTTAGCCGGGGTTAATTCCAGTAATGAACTTAGTTCCCAATATTCGGTGCGTGGAGGAAATTTCGATGAAAATATCGTTTATGTAAACGGGATAGAGATATATCGGCCTTTACTCGTGCGTTCGGGTCAGCAGGAGGGGTTAAGCTTTATCAATCCGAATATGGTCGGCAGTATCGGTTTCTCTTCCGGAGGCTATTCTGCAGAATATGGTGATAAAATGTCGTCTGTATTGGATATTACTTATAAACAACCAGAAGCTTTTGAGGGAGCTGTATCTGCCAGTTTTCTGGGTGCTAGTGCCATGATCGGACATAGTACGAAAAATTTTTCTCAGTTACACGGTTTCCGGTATAAAACTAATTCAACATTATTAAGTTCTTTAGATACGAAAGGTGAGTATGATCCTTCGTTTTTTGATTATCAGACTTATTTAACATATAAATTTTCTCCGAATTGGAATATCTCTCTTTTGGGAAATATATCTAATAATATCTATAATTTTACTCCGCAAGAGCGTACGACGAAATACGGAACTTATACATCAGCATCGCAGTTTAAAGTCTATTTCGACGGACAAGAAAAAGATAAGTTCCAAACATTTTTTGGTGCTCTTTCTTTAAATTACGGTGTGTCGAAATATACCGCATTATCGTTGCTGGCTTCGGCTTTTGCAACAAATGAGATCGTAACTTATGATATTACCGGTGAATATTGGCTCGATGAATTGGATATGGCAAATAATGGTGGAGTTCCACAGACTTCCGGGACATTGGGATATGGAACTTACCATGAACATGCTCGAAATCGCTTGAACGCTTCGGTTTTTGCAATAGCTGCTAAAGGGGCTACTCGTTTCGGCAAGAATGAACTGAAATATGGCGTTAACTTTCAACGTGAAATAATTAAGGATAGGGTGAGGGAATGGGAACTTCGGGACTCTGCCGGGTATTCTTTACCGCATACGGGTAATGGAATTGATCTTGTTTCCAGCCTTAGTTCTTACCAGAATATGCAAAGCAATCGTTTCTCTTTTTATGCACAGGATACTTATAAATTGCGGGCTAAGTCTGGCTTTTATACATTTACCGGAGGCATACGCGGTTCTTATTGGGGATTCAATAAGGAGTTTATTCTAAGTCCGAGAGCTTCGGTCGGTTACATTCCGAATTTTAATGATCGGTTGACATTCAGATTTGCGACCGGTCTTTATTATCAGGCTCCTTTTTATAAAGAGTTGAGAGATACGGTGCGTACCGGAGAAAATTATGTAGTGCGTTTGAACCGCTCTATTAAATCTCAAAGATCTGTTCATTTTGTATTGGGTAGCGATTATTCTTTTAGGGCGGTGAACAGACCTTTTAAATTTACGGCAGAGTTATATTATAAAAAGCTCGATAATTTGATCCCTTACGAAGTAGATAATGTCCGTATTTGGTATTCAGGACGGAATGAGTCGAAAGGATATGCTGCAGGATTGGATTTAAAGCTTTTCGGACAATTTGTTCCCGGGACAGATTCTTGGTTAAGTTTTTCTTTGATGAGAACACAGGAAACGATCGGAGGGGTAAGAGTTCCTCGTCCGACAGAGCAGAGATATAGTGTGGCGTTGTTTTTTCAAGATTATGTACCCCGTTTCCCAAAATATAAATTTAGCTTACGTGCGATTTGGGCAGACGGATTACCCGTAGGAGCTCCTCGATTAGGGCGTCAGGCCGGTTACTTTCGTACAACTCCATATCGTAGGGTCGATATAGGGGCTTCCCGTTTATTGGTCGGAGGAGAAGACCGATTGATGAAACGAGGATTTTTTCGCTATTTTAAGAGCATCTGGATTGGATTGGATGTCTTTAACTTGTTGGATATAAGTAATGTAAATTCTTATTATTGGGTGACTGATATTTATAATCATCAAAGTGCTGTTCCTAATTATCTTACTATGAGGCAGTTCAATCTGAGGTTATCAATGGAATTCTAAGTTGTGTATCTGTATTGAATATCCATGCTCCGGATTTTTTTATCGAATAACAAGATATGCCCAATTGATCGGACTCTTTTTGTAATGCTTGATGTTTGAAGTAATTGAGATCTGAGCAAAGTATGATTGTCTGTATGCTAAATAACTCGGTAATATCCGAAAGTTTCCCTGAAAAACCTTTACTGATAATGGCATAATCGATGGGAAGAAGATAAGCGCTTTTTTTGTTTTTCCAGTATCCTGAGTTTAGTAATAGTATTCTGTTGCCTTTGAAATGAATGAAAGGGTGGCAGATTGTCAGATCTTGAAGATGGGTACTGTCTTCTTTTATATGTATAATATTACCTATTTCATTCTTTAGCCAGAAGTTACGGGCTTTTCTTTCTATTGTCGAATCTTGCTTTTCCGGATTTGAATAAAAAATATAATTAGTCCCGTTATCGATGAAGTTGATCGTTGTGCTGTGATTATCATGGTAAACGACCCATGCGTTTTGAATAGGATGACTCTTGTAAAAAGTGTCTGCCGTTAGAAACAATACTGCGAACGAAAGAGTAAAAATCAGAATGTCGCTGCGTCGTGTTCGGTAAGACCAGAAAAGAGTAAAAATAATGACGAACAGAAACAGGACATAATGAGATTCTATCCAGATATTCTTGATAGAAGAGAAATTAAGGGTAGAAATTATTTTAGTCAGGTGTTCTATATATATAAGAATTTGGTCTAATCCGTTTATCAGAAAAGTTGCAGGTATTTGTAAATAATTCAATATTAAGACAAGCATTCCACCTCCTAAGATAAAAGGGAGGATAGGAATAATGATCAGATTTGCCGGCAGGGAAAGTAAAGGTAACTCGTGAAAGTAGTATACGGTTAACGGCAATGTCCCTATTTGAGATGCGGCAGAGACACAAAATATCGATATTATATATGATTTCCATTTCGAGGAAGGGTTTATCAGATCATAAAGGACCGGATAAATATAAAGAATTGAGAATACTGCAATAAAACTTAATTGAAAACTGACATTGAATAAATAATACGGGTTGTATAATAACATAAAAAATGCTGCTGCAAAAAGATTATTCATGGTTGTTCCCTTACGGTCGAGAATTTGTCCGAATAATATTAAGCTGATCATGATTGTTGCTCTGACAGCAGAGGGAGACAATCCGGTTAGAAATGCGTATGCCCATAAAAAGATAACTATAAGAATCGGTCGTAATTTTGACATCTTTATCCATACGAGTGGTGTAAGAAGTATGTATAACAATGACCATATAATACCGGTATGCAGTCCGCTGACAGCCAGTATATGAGCAAGTCCGCTTGTAGAAAACGCATTACGGATTTCTGGAGTGATTTCTTTTGTATTTCCCAATAATAGAGCACTTAATATAGCATAAGAAGTTTCCGAAAAATTATCTCTTTTCAGTTTTTCTAATGCTGAATCTTGCAATCCTTGAGCAATACCTTTGATAGATTTATCTTCTCTGTAACCTAACCGCTTCCAATCTTGTGTGTCTAAATATTGTGTATATAAAATCCCCTTGTATTTCATATAAGATGCATAATCGAAACTCTCAGGATTCTTAAAATTGGCAATAGGTGCGAGCTTTTGTTTGAATATGATTATATTATTCTTTATTAGGGAACGAGAAAGGGCATCCGGCTTAAAATATAGAATGGCTTTTTGATTGTCGTGTATCGTTTGTCCGTTTTGTTGAATCCATTCTTTTATTTCTGTTTCGCAGCAGATCGAACGTTGTGTTTCTTTACAATCGGTAATGGTTGCAATAGCATATTTATGATTAGGTGAATAATGTCCCGGTTCGTTTTTCTGTTTTATAAATAATGTTGCAATTCCTGCAGAAATGAAGAATAAAGATATTGCCATACCGAAATAGTGCCGGTTTATAAATCGTTTTGACGGGAACTTTGATGAATTGTGATATTTAATAATAAATATGATACCTAAAAACGAAAAAATATAAATAGTATGAAGGAATGGTAAAAAATATTGTAATAAGATTCCCGTTATGAACGGGAGCAGTATGCGTAAAAACGGAGCTTCTTCGATTGGGAGAAAGGAATTTTTCATGGCATTTTATATCGGGCTATTTTTACGATATATACGGGAGCACAGGAAATGACAAATAAGATTGTGTGTTTCGGATATGGATTAGAATGAGATTAACAAAGAATGTTGTTGAGGTAATTTATCAGAGTTCCTGTCTCCGGTATTATATCGAATTTTTATAACGCTTTAAGTTTTGCTATCATTTGCATAGGATCTGGAGCACTGAATATCGCATTTCCTGCAACAAGAATATCCGCTCCGGCTGTCAAAACTTTTTTACCGGTGTCTAAATTAATACCACCGTCAACCTCAATGAGAGTATTGGCATTTTTCCGTAAAATCATCTCTTTTAAAACTGAGATTTTTTCAGTAGAATGTTCTATAAATTTTTGTCCTCCGAATCCCGGATTTACAGACATAATAAGTACCATATCAACATCCGAAACAATGTCTTCCAGTAAAGAAACAGGAGTGTGGGGATTTAATGTAACACCTGCTTTCATTCCGTTTTCTTTTATCTGTTCTACAGTACGGTGCAAATGTACGCAAGTCTCATAATGCACATTCATCATATAAGCGCCAATCCCTTTGATTTCCTTGATGAATTTAATGGGGTCGGTGATCATAAGATGAACATCCAAAGGTTTTGTACTGATTTCTTTTACATATTTCAAAACCGGAAACCCGAAAGAAATATTCGGTACGAATACGCCGTCCATGATATCCAGATGCAACCAATCCGCTTCACTTTGGTTTACCATCTCTATGGCTGTTTGCAGATTGCCGAAATCGGCGGATAAGAGGGACGGTGCTATTTTATGTGTCATATCTTATAAAATCAGATTATATACAAAGATACGGATAGGATTTGGATTTATGAACAAAAATAAAAGATTTTCTCTAAAGGTATTAGGCCGCTTTGGGAAGCAAGTTATTAGTAGCCAAGGCATAAAAATCCTGTTTTTTGAAAAAGAATATTTCAAAAAACAGGATAATGATTTAGTTTAGAATGTATCCTCCGAGATTTTGAGGCAATTTGCTTTCATAGGTATATGACCGTGCAAATTGCTTAAGAAGTTCGACAGTAGAACTTTTAGGTGTTAATATCGGAGCAATAGCTTTCTCTGAAAGCAGTCGAGGAGTAGAGCTTTTTTTCATAGGCACTGTTTTTTATTTTGTTTATTATTAAAACGTGCCTACTCTGTTTTTTATTATCCTAACATGCTATTTTTTTATAAAGAAAGTTCGATATGGTGGTCTTCTGCCATTTTCCTCATATTTAAAATTGCATATCTCATTCGTCCCAAAGCAGTATTGATACTTACATTTGTAGCGTCTGCAATCTCTTTAAAGCTCATGTTTTTATAATAACGCATGATGAGTACCTCTTTCTGGTTATCGGGAAGCGCAGCTACCAGTTTACGAATATCGGCTTGAATTTGTGTCTGTACTAATGAGTCTTCTATCGTACCTTCGCTTAATTCTTTCCGATTGAATACATCAGGATTCATTTCGTCATTAGATAAATGATTTTCATTTTTCTCCTGACGATAGTAATCGATAATTAAATTGTGGGCTATACGGGAAATCCATGATGGGAATTTCCCCGTTTCGACATAACGTCCCTGTTTGATAGTCGTGATTACTTTTACGAAGGTTTCCTGAAAAATATCTTCAGTCAAGTCTCTATCTTTAACTATATAATATATATAAGAATAAATACGGTTTTTGTATCTGTTCAGAAGAATGTCAAAAGCCTCGTTATTACCCTTCGAATAAAGTACGACCAGTTCTTCGTCTGTTCGTGATGCTAAATTATTCATTACCTTGTAGTATGTTGGTTTAAGAGTAATGTTTTTCTATAGGCTCTTGTTTTTTGTTTATGTGAATGAATTAGTTGATGATTTGTTGCAAATAAAATATATTTTCCATACAAAAAAAAGCATTCTTGTTATTTTTCCTCCTTAAAAGTTCATATTTAACAGCTTTAACACGTAAAATGTTAATCGTTTAAGAGTTAGAGCTATGATAGGGGAATATAAAAGATTTGATAAAAAAAGTGTATTTCTTACGTATTATTATTACTTTTGTAATTCGTTTACCAACTAAATTAACGTGAATTATGAAACCTACACTATTTGTCTTGGCTGCCGGAATGGGTAGCCGTTATGGCGGATTAAAGCAGCTAGACGGGCTTGGTCCTAATGGCGAAACTATCATGGATTATTCTATTTTTGATGCAGTGCGTGGTGGCTTCGGGAAAGTTGTTTTTGTAATCAGACATTCTTTTGAAGAAGATTTCAGGACAAAAATTTTAAAGAAATATGAGAATATAATACCTGTTGAGGTAGTATTTCAAGAATTAGATTATTTACCTGATGGGTTCTCTCTTCCTGAAGGCCGGGAGAAGCCGTGGGGAACTAATCATGCTGTATTAATGGGGAAAGATGTGATTAAAGAGCCATTTGCTGTCATTAATGCAGATGATTTTTATGGCCGTGAAAGTTTTGCCATTCTTGCAGATTATTTGTCTAAATTGGACGGAAAACAGAATGAATATTGTATGGTAGGATATCGTGTCGGAAATACTCTGTCCGAAAGTGGCTCTGTTGCTCGGGGAGTTTGCGAAATGAATGATAAAAATGAGCTGACCTCTGTTGTAGAGCGGACTCAAATAGAACGGCGTGACGGAAAGGTAATGTTTAAAGAGGGAGATGTCTGGACAGAAGTTGACGAGAATGCTCCCGTATCCATGAATATGTGGGGATTTACGCCCGATTACTTTAAATATTCAGAAGATTATTTTGTTCAGTTCTTAAAAGAAAATGCTGGAAATCTCAAGGCGGAATATTTTATTCCGTTGATGGTAAATCATTTGATTCAAAATAAAATCGCAACAGTTAAAGTTTTGGATACGCCTTCTAAATGGTTTGGTGTAACTTATGCTTTAGATCGTCCGGTTGTTGTAGATAAGATCAATGCTTTGGTTGCTGCCGGAGAGTACCCTGCTAAGTTATTTTAAAATATTTATGATGATAAAGAAAATGCACTTGAAATTTCAAGTGCATTTTCTTTATCATCATAATTTATCTTTTAAGTACTTCCCGGTGTAAGATTTTTCACAAGACGCAATATCTTCTGGAGTTCCTGCACAAACAAGAAAACCGCCTTTGTCTCCTCCTTCAGGACCCATGTCTATGACATAATCAGCACATTTAATTACGTCCATATTGTGTTCGATAATTACGACCGTATGCCCTTTTTCTATTAAAGAATCGAATGCTTTTAGTAATGTTTTTATATCATGAAAATGTAATCCTGTTGTCGGTTCGTCAAAAACGAATATCGTAGGCTCTTGCTTTTCATTGCTCAAGAAATAAGCGAGCTTTACCCGTTGATTTTCTCCTCCCGAAAGGGTCGAAGAAGCCTGTCCGAGCTTAATATATCCTAATCCCACATCTTGTAGCGGTTTCAGTCTTTTGATAATTTTTTTCTCGATACTTCCTTGCTGTTCCGAAAAGAACTCAATAGCCTGATTGATAGTCATTTCTAATACATCATTGATATTCTTTCCATGATATTCGATTTCAAGTATATCTTGTTTAAATCTTTTCCCGTGGCAACTTTCGCATGTGAGAGTAATATCCGCCATAAATTGCATTTCAACGGTGATAGTTCCGTCGCCTTTACATTCTTCGCAACGTCCGCCTTCTACGTTGAACGAAAAGTATGCCGGAGTAAATCCCATTTGTTTGGCAGCCTGCTGTTCGGCATATAATTTTCTGATTTCATCAAAAGCTTTTAGGTATGTTGCCGAATTAGATCTCGATGATTTGCCGATCGGATTTTGATCGACAAATTCGATATGTTTTACCATCTGCATGTCTCCGGAAAGTCGGTTGAATGTACCGGGTTGCTCTCCATCCTCTTCATAAAATCTGGAAAGAGATTTGAAAAATACGTCTCTGACCAGTGATGATTTTCCCGAACCGCTAACTCCTGTAACTACTGTCATTATGTGTAAAGGAAATATGACATCTATTCCTTTGAGATTATTATGTGCAGCTCCTTCTACTTTTATATAGCTGTTCCATTTTCTTCGGTGGGTTGGTGTTTCGATTTTTTCTTCACCGGTAAGATACCGGACTGTATAACTTTTTGTAGCCTTTTTGAGTTTCGACAGGTCTCCTTGATAAACGACCTCTCCGCCAAGACGTCCTGCCTTAGGACCTATGTCGATGATATAATCGGCAGCGCGAATTATTTCTTCGTCATGTTCTACAACTATCACGGTATTTCCCAAAGCTTGCAATTCTCTTAATACTTTTATAAGTAAAGTCGTATCGCGAGAGTGTAATCCGATACTTGGTTCATCCAGAATATACAGAGATCCGACGAGACTGCTTCCTAAAGATGTTGCAAGATTGATCCGTTGACTTTCTCCTCCTGAAAGAGTAGAAGATAGTCGATTCAATGTCAGATAACCCAGTCCGACATTTACAAGAAAACCTATTCTGTTCTTTATTTCTGTCAGCAATCTTTTAGCAACAACGCTATCATGCTCATCTAATGACAAAGTGTCGAAAAAAGCTTTTAGGTCGGTAATCGGTAAAGTTACCAATTCTGAAATAGATTTTCCTCCGATTTTTACATATTGTGCCTGAGGCTTTAGTCGTCCCCCCTTACAATCGGGACAAATTGTTTTGCCTCTATATCGGGCTAACATGACTCTATATTGAATTTTGTACTGGTTTTCTTCAAGCATTTTGAAAAAATCGTGAATTCCTCCGAAAAGATGATTCCCGTTCCATAGGAGTTCTTTTTCTTGTTCGGTAAGTTGATAATAGGGGCGATGTATGGGAAAGTGAGAAGCTTCGGCTACACGAATCAAATTCTTTTTCCATTCGCTCATTTTTTCTCCTTTCCAACACATGACAGCGTCGTCAAATACCGATAAAGCTTTATTGGGAATAACTAAATTTTCGTCAATGCCGATAACTTTGCCGAATCCTTCACAAGTTGGGCATGCTCCTACAGGACTATTAAAACTGAACATGAGATCGTTCGGCTCTTCAAAAGTAATACCATCAGCTTCGAATCGTTTTGAAAATATGCGTTCATCTATCCCTTTTTCAGTGTAGAATTTAAGAATACATTCACCGCCCCCTTCAAAAAACGCTGTTTCTGCTGAGTCTGCTAATCGGCTTATTGTGTTTTTTTCAGAAGAGACAGTCATTCTGTCTATTATTAGGAAAAGAGAAGTCGTGTCTATATTAGGTGAGTGTTCTAATTCTTCTATTCGAATAGTTTTTCCCTGATATTCGATGCGATTATATCCCTCTTTTAATAAAATCTCGAGCTGTGTTTCTAAAGTTCGGCCTTCGGGAATATGTAATGCCGTGAGAATTGAAAATCGCGTTCCTTCCGGATAATCGGACATACATCTGATTATATCTTCTATTTGATGTTTTTTGACCTCTTTCCCGGATATTGGAGAAATTGTTTTTCCTATGCGAGCATATAATAGTCGTAGGTAATCGTAAATTTCGGTGGAAGTGCCTACCGTGGAACGGGGATTTCGCGTATTGACTTTTTGTTCTATTGCGATTGCAGGAGGAATACCTTTTATGAAATCACACTCAGGTTTGCTCATACGTCCTAAAAATTGTCGTGCGTAGGCAGAGAGGCTTTCGACGTACCGGCGTTGTCCCTCCGCATACAAGGTATCGAATGCCAATGAAGATTTTCCTGAACCGGAGAGTCCTGTTATTACGATCAGTTTGTCTCGGGGTATCTCGATATCGATATTTTTGAGATTATTTACCCGAGCGCCTTTTATAAATATTGAGTTATCGGTCATGTTAGCTGTCAAATCAAAATTAACCTACAAAGATACGAATAAGTCAAGCGCAAAAGCAAATAAAATTTGTTTTTGCCGATCGGGAGTATCTAAGAGCCTGTCTAAATTTTCCAATAAGAAAATATTATCAGGTCATCTTTGCGTTTTCTTTCGGTCTTTTTTCCCGTTTTCACTCGTCAGATAGCCCGCTATCATCCTCCTAAAAACAGAAAAACATCCTCGAAAGAATCTCGCAAATCTGACCCGAGCAAAATTTACGACAGGCTCTAAGACACAGTCAAAGATAATACATTAAAGTGGATGTAAAAAAAAGGTTCGCCTCTTTCAGATACATTATATATAATTTTTTTCTCTTTGGGGATTTAACTGAGAGAAAATAAAATAATCTCAAAAAAGTGGAATATTTTGTGTGGAAAAAAATAAAAACGATCTGATTTTTGTTAACTTTGTAATAGCACTAAAAAATAAATGATTATGAAAAACTTATCAGCATTATTTGCCTTTTTGGGCGGCGCAGCTGTTGGTGCTGCACTGGGAGTTCTGTTTGCTCCGGAAAAAGGAGAGGATACTCGTAAACGAATTTGCCAGCTCCTTCGTGAAAAGGGAATTAAATTGAACCATCATGAGATGGATGAATTGGTAGATCAGATTACTTCAGAACTAAGCTCGGATAAAGAGTAGAAATTTCTTGGGACAAGTATGGCATTTGTATAATATATGCTTGTTATACTTGTCCTTTAAGTTTATGTGTTTTATGATAAATAATGATTCAAAATCTGTATCTGTGCATCAATTGATTTCTGAAATAAAAGAGTATCTTGGATTACAACGAGATTTATTGAAAGTTGAGGGAGTTGAGAAACTTACAATTCTTATTTCGGCTTTTCTTGTTTTAATGATAAGTGTCATTCTTGGGGGAGGGGCTCTTTTTTATTTGCTTTTTGCTTTGGCTTATTTATTAGAACCGGCTATTGGCCTAATAGGGGCTTTTAGTATTATAGGCTGTATTTGCCTGTTGATGTTAGTCATTGTTATTTTATTAAGAAAACAGCTCATAATTAACCCGATAGTTCGGTTTCTGTATAAATTATTTTTAAAAGATATATGATGAATATCCAAGAGAAAAAGATAACGTTAGAAGATTTGTTGATTCAAAAACAAGAACTGAAAAAACAAATTGAAAATCAGCAACAAAAACTTGTCGAGTCTTATCATTTGTTGACAGAACCGTTTACTTTTAATCCGATGCATTCGTCATTGATGAAAAAATTGACAACGGGATTTGCCATATTTGACGGTTTTATGATAGGATTAAAAATTATCCGTAAAATAAAAAATCTGTTCCGTTAATTTTAAAAAGAGCATGGATGTTGTAAATAAATAAGAATTTCCTTGCAAATATAGTTTAATTCCTCTATTTTTGTGTTCAAATTTTAAAATCAAATTAATCAAGAAGAGTAAAAAGTAAAAAACGTAAGTATGAAAAAGAATTTATTCTATTTGTTTATAGCATTGTTTGCTGTTACATTTATGACTGCATGTGGTGACGACGATGATGATAAGGATAAAGATACAGGTATTAATGTTGCCGGATCATATACCGGTACGATTATTATTAATATTGGTGATGAAGAATCGGAAAATCCGATAAAATTGGAAAATCAGGAATTTACCGTAACTCAGAATGGACAAGAATCTATTAATTTATCTATTTCAGGACTTATATTACAAGAAGGTCTTGATCCTATGAATATTAATGTACCGAATGTGCCTTTTTCCGTAGATGGGGAAAAAGTTATTTTGAATTCGACAAACCTTAATATTCCTTTAAAAGTATTAGGTGATTTGGATGCATATATCAACTCTATGGTGGGAGATTTCCAAGGGAGTGAAGTCTCTTTAAAAATTGTAGCAGAACAAGAGTTGGTAGAAAAAGTATATATAACTGTTACGGGAACGAAAAAGTAAAAACTTTATTCAATAAATCATGAGGTAAAGGTGAGGATTTGTTCAAATCTTCACCTTTGTTGTTTTTGAAGAAGTTAATTTGTTGAATTATGAGAACTTTACCTTGAAATCTATTGTTTTTTGTACATAACGTATAAAAAAATTGTTATGTATAAGAAATTATTATTTTTTGCCGGAGTGTTATTGCTCCTGTCTTCGTGTACTAATGACTACACAATCGAAGGAACTGTAGATAAGATGGCAGATGGAACAAAAGTTCTTCTCCGAAAACAGGTGGATGAATCGTTTGTCGACATGGACAGTACTTTTGTAAAAAATGGAAAGTTTGCATTTCGAGGAAAACAAGATACTGCGACTATGGCATTATTGACAGTCGAGAGTAAAGAGAAATTGCCTTATATGCCGGTTCTGTTTATTTTGGAAAATGGAAATTTGAAAGTTAATGTAGATACAGTTTCATCAGTGTCAGGTACAAAGTTGAATGATGTATTTCAAAGTTATATGGAATCTCGATTTAGTACGGATAAAAAAATGGAACAACTTAGTCGAGAATATGTGACGGATTATCTTACGGGGACATTGACGGACAGTATCTTGACAAAATTGAAAAAACAATTTTCAGACGAAGAGACCAATTTGAGAATCTTAACTCAAAAGTATATACAAAATAATACCGACAATGTTTCGGGAGTTTACGTATTTCTTCAAAACAGTTATTTATTCTCACCTGAAGAACAAGCCTCGATAATTCGGGACGCAAAACCGTTTTTTAAAGAAAATCGTATGATACGGACGTTTTCGGATATTTTAGAACATACCCGAAATATAGCTGTCGGGATGCCGTATGTTGATTTAAAGATGCAAGATCCGGAGGGAAAGGAGATTTCATTATCTGATTATATTGGAAAAGGAAAATACGTGTTGATCGATTTTTGGGCTTCATGGTGCGCTCCTTGCCGAAAACAGATGCCGACATTGATCAGTTTATATGATCGGTTTAAAAATAAGAACTTTGAAATTGTCGGTGTTTCGTTTGACAATAATAAAAATGAGTGGATTCAATACATCCGGAATGCAAAACTTCCGTGGCCTCAGATGAGCGATTTGAACGGATGGGAGTCAGAGGCAGTATTGCTCTATGCAATACAAGGCATACCGCATACGATATTAGTAGATCCGCAAGGAAAAATTGTAGCAAAAGATTTGAAAGGTTCAGCTTTGGTGAAGAAATTAGAAGAAGTCCTGAAATAATTTGAATAATAAGACTATCTTTGCATTGTCATACAAAAGAGAGGTGTAGGCCTCTCTTTTGGCATTAATTGAGAAGAAATGAAACGAATTTTTATTTTTATTATTTTGTCTTTGTGTATAGTCTCGGGGGGGAAAGCTCAGCAGATTGATTACAAAGCTACAGCATTTAACTTATTCTTGAATGGAAAAATTTCCCAGTGGCCATGGGTCATTAATAAGATGGTTGCTGATCCTAAATTGCAAGATACAGAAGGACAGTTGGAAATTTTAACATATTATTATGGTTTGGTCGGTCATTTGATGGATGTCGGGCAGAAAAAACAGGCGTCGGAGAATTTGCGGAAGGCCAATGAGCTTGCGATGAAGCTGTATAAAACAAATCCGGACAATCCTCTTTTACTTGGTCTCATGTCTAATTTGACAGGTTTCCAAATAGCCCTATCCCCTTTGAAAGCTACAACTTTAGCTAAAGGTATGATGAATAAGGCTAAAAAATCTATTGCTAAAGGACCGAATGATCCGCATGTGAATATTTTATATTCGAATATCTTGTTCTATATGCCGGGAATATTTGGAGGAGATACGGAGAAAGCGTTACAAGGTTATAAAAAAGCTTTACGAACAATGGAAGCTGATCCCGAATTGAAAAAAAATAATTGGATGTACATTCAATTAATGGTAACAATCGGGGTTGTAGAAGAAAAACGAGAGAATTATGTGGAAGCTCAGAAAATGTATCGTAAAGTTTTAGAGTTATATCCGGAATATGCACATGTGAAAAATGTTTCTTATCCTCGTTTATTGGAAAAAATGAAAGGTTGATACGGTATTTAATTTATCTCATTAGCTTATAAAAGGATGAATTATATTGAAGTTAAAATACAAATAACCCCCTGTTCCGAAGTAAGTGCAGATTTGCTTTCTGCATTTTTAGGGGAGATCGGATTCGATAGCTTTGTTCCCTTTGAAGAAGGACTTTTTGCGTATATACCGTCATCTTTATTCGATGAAGATCGTATGAAGCAATCGTTCGCTTTAATTCCGGTCGATTGTGCAATCGATTATTCTGTAATCGAAATTCCAGATCGTAATTGGAATGAAGAGTGGGAAAAAAACTATTTTACACCTATTGTAATCGGTAATGAGTGTGTAGTTCATAGCTCTTTTCATACTGATATACCCGAGGTGAAATATGACATTTTGATAGATCCGAAAATGTCGTTCGGGACGGGACATCATGAGACAACGAGTACTATGATGGAAATGATGCTCAAAACTTCATTTGAGAACAAAGTTGTTTTGGATATGGGATGCGGAACGGCCATATTGTCCATTTTGGCGAGTCTGAGAGGTGCAAAATCGGTCACAGGAGTCGATATCGATGAATGGGCTTATGAAAATGCTCTTGAAAATATTCGACTGAATCATATTTCGAATATAGATATTTTATTAGGAGGTTCAGAACAAATTGCCGGTAAAAACTATGATATTATATTGGCGAATATAAATCGGAATGTCTTGTTAGAGAATATGAAAATTTATAGTTCTTGCATGAATGAAAATTCTGAACTTTATATGAGCGGATTTTACAAAGAGGATATTCCGGTGATATGCGAAGAGGCAAATCGCTGTGGGTTAGTATTGGAGACTTATACCGAGAAAAACCGATGGGTGGGTACTAAATTCGTAAAGAAAGCTAATATATGAAGCCATTGCAAAAGGTTACGATATATGATTTAGCCAAAGAATTGAATACTTCGGCTTCGACCGTTTCACGAGCTTTGCAGAATCATCCGAGAATTAGTGAAAAGATGAAAAAAGCGGTGTCGGAGCTCGCAGAGAAGATGAATTATCATCCCGATCCAGTAGCCCATCATCTAAGAACGGGAAAAGGATCGGTTATCGGAGTTATTGTTCCGAGAATCGATCGCCATTTTTTTGCTTCGGTCATCGGGGGAATCGAGAGTGTCGCCCATGCTGCAGGTTATAGCGTTTTAGTTTCCCAGTCGAACGAACGTTGGGAAGAAGAAAAGAATATCGTAAAAACTATGCTTGCGAAGAAAATCGATGGTTTGGCAATATCTTTGGCTTCAGAAACTACTGATTATAAACATTTCGATGCTGTTGTTAGCAGAGGAGTACCGGTTGTTTTTTTTGATAGAGTTCCGTTAGACAAGAGGAGCAGTTGTGTGAGAATAGATAATCGGACGGCGGCCTATAATGCAGTTATGCATTTAATAGAGCAGGGTTGTACTCGTATAGTTCATCTATCAGGACCTCAGGCTATTAGTGTTTATAAAGATCGACAAGACGGATATGTTCAAGCTTTGATGGATTCGGATATTCGGGTAGATTCATCTTTAATTTTTGAAAACAGTATCACTTTAGCCACAGGAGAAAAGGCCGGAGAAAAAATACTTAAAATGCCTGTTCTTCCGGATGCGATTTTTTCTGCCGGAGATTATTCGGCAATGGGGGTTATGCATGTTTTGAAAAAAAATGGAGTGAAAGTTCCTGAAGACGTTGCTATTGTCGGATTTGCTAATGAACCTTTTGATTCTTTTGTTGAGCCTCCTTTAAGTTCTGTTGATCAAGTAAATAAAAAAATGGGTGAGACAGTAGCTGAAGTTTTATTAGAAGAAATGTCTGTTGATCCAGAAAACCGGAAATGGGTCGATAAGGTATTGGACTCTTCTTTGATTATAAGAGAGTCGTCGATTAAAAAAGATAATTTATCAAAAAAAGATATTTGAGGTATTGTTTGAAGATTATTTTTTTATACATTTGTGCAATCGATTACACAATCTAAATATAAAGTTTGAGTTGAAGATATTGGTAATTGAATATAATAGTTTAATAATCAAATATATAAATTAGATAGTTATGAAAACAAATTACGAACTTCGCTATGCGAGCAATCCTCGAGATGCGAAAAGCTATGATACGACTCGTTTGCGTGAGGATTTTTTGATTCAGAACTTATTTGTAAATAATGAAGTAAATATGGTTTACTCTATGTATGATCGTTTGATTGTAGGAGGAGCTAAACCGGTAGGTGAAGTACTTACATTAGAAGCGATAGATCCGTTAAAAGCGACACATTTCCTTTCTCGTCGTGAATTGGGAATATTCAATGTCGGAGGTCCGGGCTGTGTAAAAGTGGGAGATACGGCTTTTGATTTGAATTACAAAGAAGCTTTATATCTCGGTGCAGGCGAACGGACTGTTACATTTGAAAGTCTGGATGATAAGAATCCGGCAAAATTTTACTTCAATTCTGCTCCGGCGCATAAAACTTATCCGGATAAAAAAGTAACGAAAGCTGATGCGGTAGTTGCGGAAATGGGTTCATTAGAAGGATCTAATCATCGTAACATCAATAAGATGTTGGTATCTCAAGTATTGGAAACATGCCAGTTGCAAATGGGTATGACAGAATTGCAGCCGGGCAGTGTTTGGAATACTATGCCTGCACATACTCATAGTCGCCGGATGGAAGCATATTTCTATTTTGAAGTTCCGGAAGGAAATGCAGTTTGTCATTTCATGGGAGAGCCGACCGAAACTCGCCATATTTGGATGAAAGGAGATGAAGCCGTATTGTCGCCCGAATGGTCGATACACTCTGCTGCTGCAACTAGTAATTATACTTTTATTTGGGGTATGGGCGGTGAAAATCTGGATTATGGTGATCAGGATTTTTATAAAAATACAGATCTTAGATAAAAACTTAAACACACTAACTTTATTAAATATGGTAAATTTCTCATTAGAAGGTAAGGTTGCACTTGTAACAGGCGCTTCTTACGGTATCGGTTTCGCTTTGGCTACTGCATTTGCACAAGCCGGTGCAAAAATCGTTTTTAACGATATTAAACCTGAGTTGGTTGAAAAAGGATTGGCAGCTTATGAAGCTGAAGGGATTAAAGCACATGGTTATGTTTGTGATGTAACAAATGAAGATCAGGTTAATGCTTTGGTTGCTCAAATAGAAAAAGAAGTCGGGGTTATCGATATCTTGGTAAATAATGCCGGTATTATCAAACGTATTCCTATGCACGAAATGTCTGCAGCGGATTTTCGTCAGGTGATCGATATCGACTTGAATGGTCCGTTTATCGTATCTAAGGCAGTTATTCCTTCTATGATAAAGAAAGGACATGGTAAAATTATCAATATTTGTTCGATGATGAGCGAATTGGGGCGTGAAACCGTATCTGCTTATGCAGCAGCAAAAGGTGGTCTCAAAATGTTGACGAAAAATATTGCCTCTGAATACGGTGAATATAATATTCAGTGTAACGGCATTGGCCCGGGATATATTGCAACTCCTCAAACTGCTCCGTTACGGGAAAAACAACCTGATGGATCAAGACATCCGTTTGATTCTTTCATTGTCGCAAAAACTCCCGCTGCCCGTTGGGGTACTCCGGAAGATTTGATGGGTCCGGCTGTGTTTTTAGCTTCAGAAGCGTCTAATTTCGTTAATGGCCATATCCTTTATGTAGATGGTGGTATTTTGGCTTATATCGGAAAACAACCCCAATAAAGAACGGGAGATAAAAATACACCCTCTATCTCGATTTTGAGACAGAGGGTTGCTTTGTATATATAATTAACCAATAAATTAAGATATGAAAAAAATCTTTTTATTACTGTTTATTGCAATTATCGGATTCTCTTGTAGTGGAGGTAAGAGTGTCAAGATTTCTGTAAAGAATGATTCAACGATAGATCGGGAAAATGAAATAGCTGAAATTTCTATGAATAGCGTGACTGAGATGCTCGGGCTATCCGATACGGCACAATTCGTTATTTTGGATGCACAAGGCAAACAACTGCCTTATCAATTGACTTATGACGGTAATTTGATCTTTCCGGTTACGGTGAAGGCTAATTCTTCTGTCGAATATACTGTACAAGCCGGGATACCCGAAAAATACGATACGGTAACTTGCGGAAGACAGTATCCCGAACGTGTAGACGATATTGCTTGGGAAAATGATAAAATAGCTTTCCGTACTTATGGACCGGCTCTTCAAGCTACAGGAGAAAGAGCATTCGGCTATGACATTTGGGTAAAGTCGGTAGCAGAACCGGTTGTTGAAAAGCGCTATGAAGGGGAGTTGAATCCTGAAACAAAAGCCCGTATCGCGGAATTAAAGAAAACAGATCCCAAAGCTGCTGATGAATTGTATAAATCTGTATCATATCATGTAGATCATGGAGACGGATTGGATTGTTATAAGGTAGGACCTACTTTGGGGGGAGGGACTGCCGCATTGATGGTGAACGATACGATTGTGTACCCATATTGTTATAAGACGTTTGAGATATTGGATAATGGTCCTTTGCGCTTTACTGTAAAGCTGACATATAATCCGTTGATTGTAAATGGCGATTCTGTGGTTGAAACTCGTTTGATTTCATTGGATGCCGGTTCTCAGTTAAATAAAACCGTCGTGACTTATGATAACCTGAAAGAAACGACACCGATAGTTGCCGGTATAGTATTACATGATCCGGAATCTTCGGCTCAATATGAAGTTTCGGCAGAAAAAGGTTATGTTACCTATGCCGATCCGACCGATAATCCGAATAATAATAATGGAACAATATTTGTCGGAGCTATTTTGCCGACGGCCAAAGATGCAAAAGCCGTTTATTTTGAAGAAAAAGAAAAAAACAGTTTGAGAGGCGGAGCTGACGGTCATGTGCTTGCTATTGCAGATTACACTCCCGGTTCGGAATTAGTCTATTATTGGGGAGCGGGATGGAGTAAGTATGGATTCGATACAATCGAAGATTGGAATGCATACATCGATGAGGAGGCTACATTAAAGAGTGAACCGTTGACAGTATCTATCATAAAGTAAAATGCAAATCGAGAATAGAGATAACGACTATGTTCGATTGCCTATTCTAATAAAATTTAAACAGATGCAAAAATAGTATATGACTATATTTTGCGAGAGCCGGTCAATATTTACGTTATTGACCGGTTTTTATTTAGACAAGGCTCTCAGAGCCTATCTAAATTTTACTCGGGTCAGATTTGAGAGTTCCTTTCGAGGATATTTTTCTGTTTTTACGAGGATGATACTGAGCTATCTGACGAGGGAAAACGAGAAAAAAGACCGGAAGAAAACACAAAAATGACCTGATAATATTTTTTGTTGGAAA
>NZ_CANUAR010000017.1:0-76578 GCF_947855755.1 uncultured Coprobacter sp. | reverse complement strand
GTCGTAAGACAGCAGATTTACAGTCTGCCCCATTTGGCCACTCTGGTATTCGCCCCTTTTCTTAATTGCGGAGCAAAGGTAGTCAAATTATTTTAATCTGCAAGCAAAAGCATGCATTTTTATTGCAGTTATTGCGGCTTCATCTCCTTTATTTCCATATTTTCCTCCGGAACGATCTACCGCCTGCTGCATATTTCCGGTAGTTAACACTCCGAAAATCACAGGAATATCCAACTCTTCATTTAAATGAGTTATACCGGACGTCACTCCCTGACACACATAATCAAAATGAGGAGTATCACCTTGCACAACACATCCCAATACAATTACGGCATCCGGATGATAAAAAGAAGCCATACGCTGTGCACCAAAAGTCAACTCAAATGTTCCGGGCACTCGACCGACAAATATATTATCGCTTTTTACACCATGCTTCTCAAGCGTATTACACGCCCCTTCAAGGAGTTTCTCGGTAATATTTGCATTCCATTCAGCACAAACGATCGCGACTCTCATATTACTTGCATCCGGAACTGTAGCCGGATCATAAGAGGATAAATTCTGATAAGCTGTCGCCATATCTTCAAAATTTTATTTATAATTCAACTTGTTAAAAAAAGCCACCTGAAAAAGGCGGCTTTTCACTTATAACATGCGATTTCGATCTATTTTATTTGAGCTTTAGCTCTTTCTATATATTTATCAATATCACGGCCGATCATAGACTGAGAATATTTATCTTTAATCTTCTGATAAAAATCTAAAGCCTTTTTATAATCTCCTGTTTTTTCCGCTACGATAGCGGCTTTTTGTAAAAACACAGGTGAAGCCATCTCATTATCTGCCTTTTTTGCAGCCCTTTCAAATGCTTTGATAGCATCATCATATTGATCCATATTGGCATAACAATTACCGATCATAGCTTCAATATTCGGAGACAAAAATACATCATCTCCATCAAATTTTTTCAAATACGTCAAAGCTTCTGCATCTTTACCCAAGTTATAGTAACAAATACCGGCATATGCTGCAGCCAAATTTCCCGCTTTCGTAGAAGAATAATCATCGGCAATTGCTTCAAACCCTACAAAATCAGCGCCATTTCCCTTTAAAGCTAATTCAAAAGAATCCTTAGCGAAATAAATTTCACCTTTGTACATCGCCGCCTGAGCTTTCACTTCACGGGGCTGGAAATAGAAATGCCGTACCGAAAGAAAACCGGCTACCACAAGAATAATGATCAATACGGTAACCAACAAAGGCTTCTGATATTTTTCAACAAATTGTTCGGAGGACGACAAAACCTCATTTACCTTATCAAGTTCGTCGTGTTCAAGTTTTTCTTTTGACATATGATTTTAATTTTATTTCGCGTATAAATTTTTAAGCACGTGTTTTTAGGTTGACAAAAGTAATTTAATTATATTTATAAATGAAATTTCCATCTCATTTTTTTACATCTACCCCCTTAATATCTTGTTTTTTATCGGGTTTTAACCAGCAAATTCCCTCCAAAATAAAAAAGTTTATGTACGTTTGCATTTCAAACGTATATACGAATGATCTTATCACGGTTATCCATTATCAATTTCAAGAATATCGCACAGGCAGACCTGTCGTTCTCCCCGAATATCAATTGTTTTTTAGGAAATAACGGTATGGGGAAAACAAACCTGCTGGATGCGATCTATTATCTTTCGTTCTGCAAAAGCTATTCCCATATAGCCGACTCACAAATTATCCGCCATGATGAAGACTTTTTCATGTTACAAGGATATTATGATAATAACGGAAATGAAGAAGAGGTATATTGCGGGATGAAAAAACGACAAAAAAAACAGTTCAAAAGGAATAAGAAAGAATACGGCAGACTATCCGACCACATCGGATTCATCCCTTTGGTTATGGTCTCTCCATCCGATTCAAACCTTATTTTGGGAGGAAGTGACGAGCGTCGGCGCTTTTTAGACCTCGTAATTTCCCAATTCGACAAGAACTACCTCGATACGCTTATTCGTTATAACAAAGCTTTAGCCCAACGAAATGCCTTACTTAAACAAGAAGTCAAGGATGCCGCTCTATATGAAATATGGGAAGAACAGATGTCTGTGACGGGAGAAGAGATTTTCAAACAAAGGAGATCGTTTTTATCTACGTTCATACCTGTCTTCCAAGAATTTTATACATATATATCCGATGGTAATGAAACGGTCGGATTATCTTATCGGTCACATCACGAGCATGGAGAATTGTTCGCCCAATTGGCAGAAATAAGAGAACGTGATCGCATTTTAGGTTATTCCACTCGAGGTTCACATAAAGATGAACTGGAAATGACATTGGGTGAGTATCCCATGAAACGAATCGGATCACAAGGTCAGAATAAAACTTTTCTGATCGCTTTGAAACTTGCCCAATTCGATTTTCTGAACCGGAACGGATTCACTTCTCCGATTTTACTATTGGACGACATTTTCGACAAATTAGACTCCCAACGAATGGAACGCATCATTTCTTTAGTCTCAGAAGAGCGTTTCGGGCAAATTTTCATAACGGATACCAACCGTGAATATCTCGACGAAATTATCCGTAAAACCGGACATGATTTTCATCTTTATCAGGTAATACAGGGAAATATCGAGAGTCTAAAGGAGGAGAAATAAAAATGAAAAAGCAAGATGCTCAATCTATCGGAGAAATCATCGACCGAGTACTCAAAGAACAAAATCTCGATTTGAAATTAGATGAAACCCGCCTCATAAAGGCATGGAATTCTTTACTGGGCGAACAAGTCGCATCTTATACGACCAAACTTTATATTCAACGGGGTGTTCTGTATGTACATCTCTCATCTTCCGTATTACGCAGCGAGCTCAGTATGTGCCGAAATATGTTGATGGACAGACTAAATAAGCAAGTAGGACGTCAAATTATAACAAACATAATATTCAGATAACTCTATGCAAGACATGATTTTCAAACATACGTTACCCGTACAACTCAGATTCAACGACATCGATGCCTTAGGACATGTAAACAATTCTATTTATTTCACATTCTATGATTTGGGGAAAGCCCGTTATTTTGAAGACGTAAAACGCAGCCCCATCAACTGGAATGATGCAGATCTCGTCATCGCGAATATCAATGCCAATTTTTTACTACCGGTCTTCATGCACGAAAAAATAGCTGTGCAGACCGCCACAATATCTATCGGAAATAAAAGCCTGAAAGTTGCCCAACGAATCATAAATATCGAGACAAAAGAGATAAAAGCAACTTGTGAAACAATCTTGGTCGGATTCGACGTGAAAACATCTTCGGCAAAAGAAATTTCCGATGCATGGAGAGAGGCAATTTCGTTTTATGAAGAACGGGATTTCTCTAAAAAGCCACAAATCAGACCCGAATAAATTTAAACAAATCTTTTAAACCGGTAATTACAGACAAAAAGTTTTTTACTTTTTGCCCGTAGTAACACGTTCATAACAAGATTCTCCCCACACAGCATTCGCCTCATAGTCATGACTCAAGCCATTATATTGAGGATTTATCTCGTAACGGCCTTCTTTATTTATAAATCCTATATAATCCCCGACCCAAACTGCGGCTAAATTACCCACAAAAGGGAGAGCCCTATCGAATTGGGGTTTAATAACAACCATACCTTTTCTGTCGATATACGCCCATTTCTCCTCAAGGAGTACAGGAGCCCTGTCTCCGTCAAAAAAGCCGAATGCTTTCTCAAAACGGGGAGAGATTACTATTTCCCCGCTAAGGTCACACCAACCCCACAAGTTTTCTTCAGACTTCACCTGAAACCATTTTCCATCACTACACATCATCTCAAACTGAGGGTCAACAACATATTTACCCTTCTCATCAATGGCTCCCCACAATCTGTCCTCTCTCACCAAAGCTACACCCCGATCATTAAAAGGCATTGCTTCATCATAACGGCATTCAATAACCGCCTCCCCGCCTTTATCTATAAAACCCCATTTCCCTTTAGCATCCCGAACTGCGGCTTTACCCCGAGAAAAAGACATTGCCCCGGAAAAAACCGGTTCTATTACCGGTTCTCCTTTTTTATCGACATATCCATAACGAAGTTTCCCTTTTTCACGGATCGAATAGAGTGCCATATCTTCATGATAAGTCTCCACACTTTCTGCATCCCGAAGTGTAAATTTCAGCTCTCCCTTTTGATTAATGGCACAAGGTGCTTCTCCCGGACGAACGACAAAAGCCATTCCTTCACGAAAAACCGTTGCCTGTGTATAAACAGCCGGCAGAACAAATTCTCCGGAATTGTCGATAAACCCGATACGAGCACCACGCCCGGCCGTCTGTACCAAAGCAATATCCTCACGGAAAAGCGAAACCGAAGGATATAGTCCGTTAAACTCCATTTTATCTTCAGCGTTTATATATAAACAGCTATCTCCATGCCAAACCGGAATAAGAGTAACAGATTCGATACGTCCCGATTGTGAATTACAGGCAGAAAAAACAAACAGCGATACCAAAACCGCTCCAAGACAATACTTAACTTTCCGTGCAACCATCTGTCTACAACTTTTATGTATAACTACAAATATACGGTTTTGTTTCATATTTTTCATCGAAAAAATTCAGGCAGGCTCTTAAAACAGCAAGAATACAAAAGTCTATACCCGTTTCAACCGAGCTTTAAATTCATCTACTTTATCATTCATCACCAATGCTTCCGGAAACTCGGTTTCCCTCAATAAATCATACAGCCTGTCATAACAGGCTATATCGAATGATATATGGGCATCGCTCCCGAGAATAACAGGGACTTCATACTTTTTACACAACCTCAAAATTTCCAAATTATTTCCACGAGAGGCACTTTTATTACGAACAGGATTTAAAGAACTATTGTTTATTTCAAGCAATGTTCCGTATTCTTTAGATGCCAATACAATCGGTTCAAAATTCAAAAGAGCAGTTCCATCTCCGGGATGACTTATGATATCGATATGCGGATTGCTTATAGCTCCGATTACCGCATCGGTATTCTGATCTGCCGTTCCGGAAGAATAACAAAAAGAATGAATCCCTGCGATACAAATATCCAAAAAAGAAAAATATTCTTCCGGCAAATCCACATTTCCTTTATAATCAACGATATTGGTTTCCGCACCTAATAACAACTCCACTCCATACATTTTCCGAGGAACTACGTGCAAATTCCTGAAATAAATCAAATCGCACGTTCCCGGAATGCCGGGAGTATGCTCTGTTATTCCCAATAACCGCAATCGTTTTTCTGCAGCGCTTTTCACCATCTCCTGCAAAGAACTGAACGCATGACCGCTCGCAATCGTATGAGTATGTACATCCAACAATATATCCATAAACATTTTTAAATATAAAAGCAAAAAGGACATCTTTATAAGATGTCCTTTTACAGACCTATTTCATACAACTTCGGTTATACTATCTTTATATTTGATTTATCATACGTTTCGATATGCCGACTTCTTTTCTCCTCCAGAATTTCATCCACAGCAATCAATATCCCCGACTCCTCCACATCTCCGAATTCATCATTAATAGCCGTCCCAAACATCCTCATCGTAGGAGATAGACTCATATAAGCATTTACCAAAGGAGGAATATTGAATCCCAAAGATCTCACATATTGATTCAAGACCTTATAATCTTCTTTAAAATCATTATTTTTAAATAACCCGGACATTTTTTCATAATCCATATTAGTTTCTAAAGGTGTTCTTGGCCACACTAAACGATCAGGATCTGGGAAATGCTTATTTAAGAAATAAAGAATCATATTGCGTCCCTCTGCAGAGAAAGTAGGATACATCGTCACTTTACCAAAAAAGTATCTGATTTGCGGATATTCCACCGTTAAAGCGCCTAAGCCGTCCCAAAGATTGTCCAACGCGAACAAGCCCTTAGAACCCGAACGAGTAGATTGATACTCCAACGTCACAAACGATCTTCCCAGTTCCAAAGTGCTGGGCATATATTCATCAATAAATTTCGGAGAAAAATCGAACATATGAGAGGTTGCGATCATTGGATGTCCGGATTCATCATAACGGACATTTTCTCCCAATATAAACCGATAACCGCCTAATATTTCCTCTGCGTCCGGATTCCATACCAAAAGCTGCTGGCACGGCTCATCCATCAGATCATACCTATCCATATCAATCTCCTTTCCCGTTCCACCACCGGCATGACGAAAAGCTATCTCCCGCAACCGTCCTATTTCCCTCATTGTATGAGGAGCATTAAAACAGTTGACTATATATATATCATTTCCCCCTTTACGAGTATGACGAAGAAAGCGTTCCGGAGTAAGTTCGGCTTTGATCAGGTCTCTATCTATCGGCGCTATAATTTCTTCCATAATATCACTGATGAATTTCTTATCATTTTTTTAATTCGTACACCTTATCTTTCACAAACTGAGCCCATTCAAAAAGGCTTTTCGATTTATCAAAAGTTTGCCAAGGTATAGGCTTACCGATATGTATTATAAATGTCTTATTTTTACTTTTAAACATTTCACTCGGCAAATATATCATTTCTATATTAAATTTCAACCCCAGTTTCTTACGAATACGAGCAAACCGATAAAAAAAACCGGAATTTAATCCCTCGAAATATATAGGAATCACATCCCGGTGAAACTGAATAGTCTTAGAAATAAAAGCTTTTTTCCATTCCAAATCGCAAATTTGACCATTTTGTCGTCTGGATACCAATCCTGCAGGAAAAACGAACATTTGATCATCCGATTCATACGCACTCTTCAATACATCGGCAGCATCTTTCGCCTGACGCCCATGCTTATTTATCGGTAAAAACACGGGGGCTAAAGGCGCTACATTCATCAATAAATCGTTTACCTGAACTTTAATATGAGAATCGTATTTTTTCCCGAACACAGATACCAAAGAAACACCATCCAATCCTCCCAAAGGATGATTCGATGCAAATGTAAATTTACCTTCAGCAGGAATATTCTCCTCTCCCTCCAACTTCACCTTTACATTCAACTCCGATAACAAAGCATCTGCAAAATCAACACCTTTGCAATCGGCATATTCCCGCAGAATATAATTCATCTTCTCCTGACAAATCGTTTTTTCTAAGAAACGATATACAAATCCGGGAATTTTTTTCCCGACCTCAGGAGCTTTTTTCTTAATAACCTTCTCAATATCAATCTGTATAGGCTCTTCCTTTTCCATTTCATCCATAAAAAGAGAAACAAAAATAGCATATATTTCTTTAACTCCCTTGAGCTTCATTCTTATTTTTTTAATTTTTATTCCTTATCTCTTAAAATTTTCAATATCAAATACCGTTCTTTTTCCGAAGATTTTACATCAAAAAAAACAATTTTTGCATATTGTTTAACACGACAATAACTCGCCATCCTACAATCCCTTACAAAGCCATATTTTGTTGATAACTTTTGATAAAAAAATAAAGCTCCTATAAATAATTATTCATACCTTTATCAACTAAAAACTATTTCATATTTATCGGCTATCAAAAACTCATGCAAAGCACTGTATATCACATACCTGCATTACTCAATGAATGTATCGAAGGATTGAATATCCGACCGAACGGAATATATGTCGATGTCACGTTCGGAGGAGGAGGACATTCTAAAGCGATACTAAGCCAACTAAATAATAGCGGACACCTATACGGATTTGACCAAGATGCCGATGCCGAACAAAATATCTTACATGACAACCGGTTTACTTTTATTCGCAGTAATTTCCGTTTTCTTAAGAATTTCATGCATTATTACAATGTTGAAAAAATCGACGGATTATTAGCCGATTTAGGTGTTTCATTTCATCATTTCGATGATTCCGAGCGAGGTTTTTCCTTTCGGTTCGGCGGGAAACTGGATATGCGAATGAACAACAGAGGAGGAATTTCTGCCGCTGATATCTTGAACAATTATGATGAAGAAAAGCTATCGAACATATTCTATCTCTACGGAGAATTAAAGACTGCTCGAAAAATAGCCGCGACAATTGTTCAAAAAAGAACAGAAGGAAAAATAACGGATATCGAAAATCTCTTAGAGATAGTGTACCCGCTTATAAACCGGAAACAAGAAAAAAAAGAGTTAGCGCAACTATTTCAAGCCTTACGCATCGAGGTAAACCAAGAAATGGACAGTCTCCGTAAAATGCTGTCACAAACAACCGAGTTATTAAAACCCGGAGGACGTATTGCTATTTTGACTTACCATTCTCTTGAAGACAGACTGGTAAAAAATTTTTTCAAGACCGGCAATTTCGAAGGAAAAGCTGAAAAAGATTTTTTCGGGAAAATCAATACTCCTTTCAAATTGATAAACAACAAAGTGATTGCTCCCTCTGATGCAGAAATAGAACGCAATCCAAGATCAAGAAGTGCAAAATTGCGTATCGCGGAAAAAATTTAACAGATAAATTTTCTAAAAGGAATTATCTACTCAAATGGAAGAAAATATACAAACAGAGAAAAATCAAGAAATTCAAGAAAACAGAAAAGGATTTCGTATCGGAGATCTTTTTCAGGGACTTCATGTAAAAGATATTTTTCTGGGACGATTCATTTCCAATGACATCCTCATACGTCAATGGAAACGCATTCTGGTCATTGTCATATTACTTTTCATTTATATCAGCAACAGATATACCTGTCAGCAAAAAATCACCCAAATAGGCGAATTACAAAAGCAATTGGTCGATGTCCGCTATGAAGCCTTGACATTGTCTTCCAAATTAATGGGAAGCAGTCGTCAATCGCAAGTCGAGAAATTAATAGAATCAAAAGGACTCGACCTGCATGAATCAAAGCAGCCCCCGTTTAAACTTGTAAAGAAAAATCATGGCAACCGATAGAGGAAATATCATATTTCGATATATTATCATTACCTTATTCATCGTATTCATCTGCTGTGCGATACTTTATAAGGTAGGACGTACCGCTTTTATAGACAGAGAACACTGGCAGCAAAAAGCCGATTCCCTCAAAATCGAAAATATCACGATTCTTCCAGAACGAGGAAATATTCTGGCAGAAGACGGTCGATTAATGGCAAGTACTATTCCTCAATACTATCTGTACATAGACTTCAAAGCCGACGGACTGAAACGGGATACACTGATGAAATATATCACGCCTTTAAGTAAAGCCCTTTCAGAGAAACTCGGAGATCGGACTCCGGCCGGATACGAAGCTCATTTACTGAAAGGATATCGTTCTAAAAGCCGCCAATATCCCGTTTATCGGAAAAGAGTTTCTTATACAGACTTGAAAGAGATAAAACAGTTTCCATTTTTCAGGATGGGACCTAACAAAAGCGGATTCTATACGAAACAAATGGTCCGGAGAATAAAACCTTTCGGATCTTTAGCCTCACGTACAATCGGAGATATTTACGGAGAATATGAAAAAGGAGGGAAAAACGGAATAGAACTTGCTTATGACTCCTTATTGCGCGGAACTCCGGGTCGCGGAACGAAACAAAAGATACGCGGACGTTGGGTAAATATGACTAATATCGAACCAATAAATGGAGTAAACATCCGTACGACAATAGACATAAAGATTCAAGATATTACAGAAAAAGCTCTTGTAGAAAAACTTTCGGAAATTGAAGCCGAATCAGGGACGGCAATCGTAATGGAGGTCGCTACCGGAGAGATAAAAGCCATCACAAATATCGGGCGCATGCCAGACGGGACGTATGCTGAAACCCGCAATCACGCTGTCGCAGATGAAGTAGAACCGGGATCGACATTTAAAACCGTCTCCATGATGGTAGCTTTGGATGCCGGCGTAATACAACCCGACGATACTGTAGATGTCGGAAACGGTATCTTCATGTATGCAGGTTCTCGCATGACCGACCACAATGCTCACAAAGGCGGATATCATCACATCAGTGCAGCTCAGACAATTTGGTATTCATCCAATATAGGGATCGCAAAAATCATCTTGAAAGGATTCGAAAAACGTCCGCAAGATTTTGTCGACAGGTTATATGCTATGGGACTGAACACACCCGTAAACCTAAATATTCCCGGCGAAGGACGACCAAAAATCAAACACCCGGTCAAAGATAAGAACCGATGGTCAAAGACGACCTTACCATGGATGACATTCGGCTATGAGATACAAATACCGCCTATATACACTCTGATGTTCTATAACGCTATTGCGAACGGGGGGAAAATGATCAAGCCTATTTTCGTTAAAGAAATCAGTAAAGACGGAGTTATTATCGAAACAAAAAAAACAGAAACGATCAACCCTCAAATTTGCACACCCAAAACATTAGAACAGATACAACAAATGCTGACCGATGTCGTACAAAAAGGAACGGCAGGTCCTGTAAAATCGGATTACGTAAAAATTGCAGGGAAAACGGGGACGGCTCAAATAGCCCAAGGGGCAGCCGGATACCGGGGGAACGGGAAACAGCATAGAGTCTCATTCTGCGGATATTTTCCGGCAGACGGAACTCCAAGATATACATGTATGGTTTTAGTAAGCAATCCTCATAAGGGTTATCCGTCAGGAGGTTCTATGTCCGGAGCTGTAGTTCGGAGTATTGCAGAACAAATATACGCTCAAGGACTATACCCTTCTGTCGTCGTACAGCATCCCGATACACTCCACCCCTTCAATCCATATATCAAAAACGGAAATTTTCAGAAATTGACATTTGCCTGCGATTTATTGAAAATTCAATATGAGGATTATGCTAAAGAGTGTTCATGGGTAGAATCGGTAAATCATTCAAATAAAATTATTTTAAACGGAATAAAAACACCCGAAGAATCAATTCCCTCTGTTAAAGGAATGGGAGCCCGAGATGCCATATATTTGCTGGAAAAAGCAGGACTCCATGTAACAATTTCCGGAAAAGGGAAAGTCGTCGGGCAATCAATTCCGGCAGGAACTCGTTTAATTAAAGGTCAAAGAATCGCATTGACATTAAAATAGCATCGGATAAAAAAAGAAACAATTATGAAATTAGAATCATTGATACAAACAATTCCGGTTAAACAAATATCAGGAAATACAAATAAAGAAATTTCCGGTTTAGATTCCGATTCAAGAAACATACAACAAGATTTCCTTTTTGTCGCCGTAAAAGGCACTGCGGTCGATGGACACCAGTTTATCGACAAAGCGATCGAATCAGGTGCAACGGCAATAGTCTGTGAAGAAATGCCGGAAAACATAACCCCGACAGCAACTTATATTCAAGTATCCGACAGCAAAGAAGCGTTGGGATTATTAGCTTCCGAGTGGTATGCAAATCCATCCCGACAATTGACATTAGTCGGAGTTACCGGAACTAATGGCAAAACGACTATTGCAACATTATTATACGAGATGTTCCGCCTATTCGGAGAAAAAGCAGGCTTGCTCTCGACCGTTTGCAATTATATAGACGAAAAAGCCGTCCCGGCCACACATACGACACCCGATCCTATCACCCTGAACAAACTATTACGGGAAATGGTAGACGCCGGATGCAGATATGCATTTATGGAAGTAAGTTCTCATTCTGCCGATCAAAAACGTATAGCCGGATTAGATTTCGACGGCGGAATTTTTACAAACCTCACAAGGGATCATCTCGACTATCATAAAACCGTAGAGGCTTATTTAAAAGCAAAAAAATCGTTTTTCGATCATCTGCCGAAAAACGCATTCGCTCTTACCAACTTGGACGATAAGTCCGGCATGGTCATGCTGCAAAACACAAAAGCCGCAAAACACACATACTCGCTAAAAACTTTGGCCGATTATAAAGGGCGCATCATAGAAAGCCGTTTGGACGGAACGACTCTCGAAATAAACGGAAGAGAAGTTGAAGTTCAATTTGTCGGCAAATTCAACGCATATAACTTATTGGCTGTATATGGAGCAACTTGCCTATTAGGAGAAAATCCGGAAAAAGCATTGATAAAACTCAGTATGCTTATACCCGTAGCCGGACGTTTCCAAACAATTCATTCCCCTGAAAAATATACGGTAATTATCGATTATGCTCACACTCCGGACGCACTGGCTAACGTACTCGGATCAATACGTGAGGTTGTCGGTAAAAAAGGCCGGATTATTACAGTCGTAGGAGCAGGTGGTAACCGGGATAAAGGCAAACGCCCTATAATGGCACAAGAAGCTGTTAAAATAAGTGATCGTGTAATTTTGACATCCGATAATCCCCGATTCGAAGAACCGGAAGATATTCTTTCGGATATGCGTGCCGGACTCTCCCCTCAACAATTGCGTCAGGTTCTGTCTATCTCCGACCGAAGAGAAGCGATAAAGACAGCAACTCAATTTGCTCAACCGGGAGATGTTATACTTATTGCAGGAAAAGGTCACGAAGACTATCAGGAGATTAAAGGTGTGAAATACCATTTCAACGACAAAGAAGAAGTAGAGAAAATTTTTAAAGAATACAATTAATCAAAAAAATAAGAAATCCGACAAACAATGCTTTACTATTTATTTCAATATCTCGACCAATTAGACTTTCCCGGAGCAGGGATGTTTAAATATATCTCCTTCCGATCCGGATTGGCGCTGATTCTGTCCCTGTTCATCTCTACGATCATAGGCAAACGAATCATAGACAAATTACAATACTTACAGATCGGAGAGATCATTCGAGACCTCGGACTCGAAGGGCAAATGAGCAAAAAAGGGACTCCGACGATGGGAGGCATTATCATTATCATCGCCATTATCATTCCATGCTTGTTAGTAGGAAAGCTCGAAAACATCTATATGATATTAATGCTGGTCACGACATTGTGGTTAGGGACACTCGGATTCCTGGACGATTACATCAAGGTATTTAAAAAAGATAAAGAGGGTTTGCATGGAAAATTCAAAATTATCGGTCAGGTAGGATTAGGACTTATCGTCGGACTGACCCTCTACCTCAGCCCGAATGTCGTAATCAGAGAAAACGTGCTCATAAAAGACGCCAATAATCAAGAAGTTGTCGGATATATGCCCGAAAATATCAAATCGACGCAAACGACTATTCCATTCCTAAAAAACAATAACTTCGATTATGCCGATTTAGTTTCTTTTATGGGAGATCATGCACAAACTGCCGGATGGATCATTTTCGTATTAATAACTATTTTTATTGTGACGGCAGTCTCAAACGGTGCAAATCTGACAGACGGACTTGATGGACTGGCCACAGGAAGTTCGGCAATCATAGGTGTCACATTAGGTATTCTCGCTTACCTATCAGGACATATTGCTTATGCCTCTTATTTGAACATCATGTATATTCCGGGAACAGAAGAGTTAGTAGTTTTCGCCAGCGCGTTCATCGGAGCGACAATCGGATTTCTATGGTACAACGCATATCCCGCCCAAGTTTTCATGGGAGATACGGGAAGCCTCACTTTAGGCGGTATCATAGCAGTATTTGCAATTATTATACACAAAGAACTATTAATACCCATTCTCTGTGGAATATTTCTTGTAGAAGAATTATCAGTAATGATTCAGGTCGCCTATTTCCGGTTTACAAAACGGAAGTATGGAGAAGGGAAACGTATATTCAAGATGACTCCGTTACATCATCATTTCCAAAAACCGGGAAATGCAGGAATCATAGCATTGATACAAAAACCTTTTCGTCCGGTTCCGGAATCAAAAATCGTTGTCCGGTTTTGGATCATCGGCATTATACTTGCGGTCATTACCATCGTAACTTTAAAAATGCGGTAAAATACATATATTTAAAAATATATCAATGAATAAACGAATTGTAGTTTTAGGAGCCGGAGAGAGCGGTGCGGGAGCTGCCGTTTTGGCAAAAGTAAAAGGATTTGACGTTTTTGTCTCGGACATGTCCCTGATCAAAGAGACTTACAAGGCGTTATTAAATAAATATGAAATAGAATGGGAAGACGGCCATCACAGCATCGAAAAAATTCTCAATGCCGACGAAATAATCAAAAGTCCCGGAATACCCGATACAGCTCCGATCATTCAAGAAATACAAAAAAAAGGAATTCCCATAATTTCCGAGATCGAATTCGCAGGAAGATACACACATGCTAAAATGATTTGTATCACCGGAAGTAATGGAAAAACGACAACAACATTATTAACATATCACATTCTTAAAAATGCAGGACTAAATGTAGGCCTTGCCGGAAATGTAGGCAAAAGTCTGGCATTGCAGGTAGCAACAGAAAATTTCGACTATTACGTAATCGAACTGAGTAGCTTCCAACTCGACAATATGTATAAATTCAAAGCCGATATCGCAGTTTTGCTAAATATTACTCCCGATCATCTCGACCGGTACGGATATAACATGCAAAACTATATCAATGCCAAATTCAGGATAACGCAGAATCAAACCCAAAACGACGCATTTATTTACTGGAATGATGACCCGATCATAACCAAAGAACTAAAAGCTCATAACCTAAAAGCCCGGCTCTATCCGTTCTCAGAAGAAAAAGAAGAAGGGGTGAAAGCTTATACGGAAAATAACCAAATTATCATCGATGCTCCAAATGATATTCTGACAATTACTGAAGACGATTTAGCTTTAGAAGGACGGCATAATTTATATAACTCTATGGCAGCAAGTATTTCGGCAAAAGTCCTCGATATAAAAAAAGAAGACATACGGGAAGGACTTAAAGATTTTAAAGGGGTGGAACACCGTCTTGAAAAAGTCGCCCGTGTAAGAGGAGTAGAATTTATCAACGATTCGAAAGCGACAAACGTAAATTCCTGCTGGTATGCACTCGAAAGCATGCGTACCAAAGTTATATTGATACTTGGCGGAAAAGATAAAGGCAACGACTATTCCGAAATTGAGGATTTGGTAAAAGAAAAGGTAAATGCAATCATCTGTTTAGGTGTCGACAACAGCAAACTACATGCATTTTTCGAAGGGAAAGTTCCGCATATAGAAGATGCCTCATCAATGAAAGAAGCCGTAGACAAAGCTTTGGCCTGTGCTCAAAAAGGAGAAACCGTGTTGTTGTCTCCCTGCTGTGCAAGTTTTGACTTATTCAAAAGTTATGAGGATCGAGGAGAACAATTCAAAGAATGTGTACGCAACTTATAACTAAATAAAAAGTTATGGATACTGTAAAATCGATTCTAAAAGGAGATAAATATATCTGGGGGGTATATCTGATGCTCTGTATGATTTCAATAGTAGAAATGTATAGCGCCACCAGTACACTGACCTTCAAGATCCAAGATTATTTAGCACCCACAATCAGGCACACACTCATTCTTTTTTGCGGGACAATCGGAGTCATCATTATTCATAATTTTCACTATAAATGGTTCAAACTGATACCGGTAGTATTATTGCCGCTATCGTTTATTCTGCTCGTTTATGCCATGTTCTTCGGAGAAGAAGTGAATGGAGCGCAGCGTTGGCTGACAATTTGCGGAATCCCGTTACAGCCATCCGAATTAGCTAAAATGGCGGTAGTCATCACCGTATCGTTCATTTTGGCTAAAAAACAAGTTCCGGGAGGTGTACAACCCGACACATTCAAAACGATACTCATCATAGTCAGTATCTTCTGCATGTTGATTTTACCCGAAAACTTTTCCACATCGGCACTATTAGGATTGGTCTGTTTTTGCTTAATGCTGATCGGACGTGTAGAATTGATAAAACTGTTCAAGTTAGTAGCTGTACTCGCAGGATTCGTTATCGTACTGTTCTCTATCAGTCCCTACATTCCTGAAAATACGCCCGTATTGGATCGTATTCCTACTTGGCGTGCCCGTATCCTTAACTTTTCTCACGGAAACGACGTTCCGGAATACGCAGTAAAAACAAATGACAAGAATTATCAGGTACACCATGCTCGTATGGCAATAGCCAATGGCGGAGCGATAGGGACATTTCCCGGAAACAGCCGAGAACGCGATTTCCTACCGCAAGCCTACTCCGATTTTATCTATGCGATTATCATCGAAGAAATGGGAGTTGTAGGCGGAGTTGTAGTAATGGCTCTTTATCTGTCCCTTCTCATAAGAGCCGGAATGATTGCTAAAAAATGCACTCGGGCTTTTCCTGCATTCCTGATCATGGGTATCGCCATGATGATCGTATTTCAAGCCATAGTCAACATGTCGGTCGCATCGGGACTCATTCCCGTAACCGGTCAGCCTCTTCCTCTGATAAGTCGGGGAGGAACATCGACGATCATTACCTGTGCCTATTTCGGGATCATGCTAAGTATCAGCCGATATGCGACACAAGACGCTATTAAAGAAGAAAAAGAATTGACAGGAGAAGAAACAGAAATACCGGAAGACATTTCTGCTCCGAATCCCAATATGTTGTAAATAATGAATATCATGGACAAAAAAATAAAAGTTCTTGTCAGCGGCGGAGGAACCGGAGGACACATCTTTCCGGCCATTTCTATTGCGAATGCCATTAAAAACAAATGCCCGAATGCCGATATTCTTTTCGTCGGGGCAGAAAATCGCATGGAAATGGAAAAAGTTCCCGCCGCAGGTTATCCTATTATAGGACTTCCGGTCAGCGGTTTCGATCGTAAGCATTTGCTAAAAAATATCAAAGTATTATTCCGGTTATTCAAAAGTGTCCGTTTAGCAGATAAGACTGTAAAATCATTTTCTCCGGATATTGCCGTAGGTGTAGGAGGATATGCCAGCGGTCCTACCTTATGGGCTGCCGCACGAAGGGGTATTCCGACATTGATTCAAGAACAGAATTCTTATGCTGGTGTTACCAACAAATTACTTGCATCTAAAGCGAAAGCAATATGTGTGGCCTACGAAAATATGGAACGATTTTTTCCTAAAGACCGGACCATTCTCACGGGAAATCCGGTGCGACAGGAATTACAGAACGACACGATAAGCAGAGAGGAAGCTATTCGTTTTTTCAATCTCGATCCCTCGAAAAAAACAATTCTTGTTATCGGAGGCAGTCTCGGAGCTCGTACGATCAATAACAGCATTGCCACAGGAATAGAAAAAATTCCTCAGGATATACAATTAATCTGGCAAAGCGGGAAAGGATATGATACTCAGGCAAAAAAGGTTCTGGATGAGAAAAAGCCGGAGAATATAAAACAAATGCCGTTTATCTCTCGTATGGATATGGCCTATAAAGCTGCCGACCTGATAATATCAAGAGCCGGAGCGAGTTCTATATCAGAACTTTGCTTATTAGGGAAACCCGTAATACTGATTCCTTCTCCAAATGTAGCCGAAGATCATCAAACAAAAAATGCTCAGGCCTTATCGACAAAGAATGCAGCACTGATGATACGGGACTGCGACGCCCAGAATCTATTGATCGACACCGCATTAAAAACTGTTCAAGATGAAACGGCATTAAAAAATATGAGCAACAACATTTCAAAAATGGCACAACGAGATTCTGCGACACGCATTGCCGACATTATTTTTGAACTGGTCACTAAAAACAAGAAAAATGGAAAACTATAAATCACTATACTTTATCGGAGCAGGAGGCATCGGTATGAGCGCCTTGATTCGCTATTTCCTTGCCAAAGGTTATCCTGTAGCCGGATATGACAAGACCTCGTCTCCACTCACAAAGGAACTTATAAAAGAAGGTGCGCAAATCGTATACGACGAAAACCCGGAGTTGATTCCCCCCGATTTCAGAAATCCTGAAAATACACTGGTCGTATATACACCGGCTGTTCCCGAATCTCATGACGGAATGATCTGGTTCAGAGAAAACGGTTTCGAAATCGTAAAACGCGCCCGGCTGCTCGGAATGATTACCCGGACAAGTAAAGGGTTATGTTTTGCCGGAACACATGGAAAAACGACCACATCCAGTATGGCGGCACATATATTCGCTCAGTCTCCGATAGGATGCAACGCTTTTCTCGGCGGAATATTGAAAAACTACGACAGTAATCTGATTCTTTCCGATCATAGTGACCTGACAGTTATCGAAGCTGACGAATATGACCGGTCTTTCCACCAACTAAGTCCGTATATGGCGGTAATAACCGCTACCGATCCTGATCATTTAGACATATACGGAAATGAAAATGCCTATCTGGAAAGTTTTCGGTATTTCACGACATTGATACGACCGGGAGGAGTCCTTATCATAAAAAAGGGGATAAAAGTTCGACCCGACGTACAAAACGGAGTAACCGTTTATCATTATTCCATGAATGACGGAGGAGATTTCTATGCTCAAAACATCCGTATCGGGAACGGACAAATCATCTTTGATTTCGTAACTCCGAAAGAGATAATCAAAGATATAGAACTCGGTGTTCCTGTAAAAATAAATATCGAGAACAGCATTGCGGCAATGGCCATAGCCTGGTTGAACGGCGTATCGGCAACAGACATAAAAAATGCCGTCGCTTCATTCCAAGGGGCAAAACGACGCTTCGATTTTTGGATAAAACGAGATGATTTGGTAATGATCGACGATTATGCTCATCATCCGGATGAGATCAAGGCCAGCATCTCATCTGTTAAAGAACTTTATCCTGAGAAAAAAATCAGCGTTATTTTCCAACCGCATCTCTATACACGTACCCGAGATTTCGCCCCCCAATTTGCAGAAGCTCTGTCTCTTGCGGACGAATTGATTTTATTGGACATTTATCCGGCACGAGAAGAGCCGATTCCGGGTGTCACGTCCGAAATAATTTTTGATAAAGTAACTTGCAGAAATAAAGAACTTTGTCACAAAGAGATGTTGTTAGAAACAATAAAACGACGTAACTTTGAAGTCTTAATCACACTGGGAGCCGGAGATATAGACCGCATGCTCCCTGAAATACGAGACACGATGAATTCTAAATGAAAAAGTTTTTTAAATACATACTTGTTTCATTATTGCCGGCATATTTGATTGTCAGCCTTGTTTTTTATGCATCAGCACATGACGAGCAGAGATGTTCGCGCATAGAAATCACTTTGCTGGACAGCACCGATACCCATTTTACATCTGTTCAGGAAATCAGAAAACAGATCAAAGATGAAGGCATAGATCCTACGGGCAAACCATTAGGCAGTATCAACACCGAAAAAATGGAAAAGATTCTCAAAAAGAATCAACTAATAGCCCGTGCCGAATGTTATAAATCTCCGTCGGGGATCATTCGCATAGATATAGAACAGCGTGTGCCGATTATGCGGATTATCAGCGGATTTGAATCGTATTACATCGATGAAAACGGAGATATTATGCCGACAACATCTTCGTTTACAGCATATTTGCCTTTAGCAACAGGATATATCACCCATTCCTACGCAAAATCGCAACTATATCCGATGGCCGTCTATCTGAAAAATAACCCGTTCTGGGATGCCCAGATCGAACAAATATATGTTACGGAAAACAACGAAATAGAATTAATTCCTCGTATCGGGGATAACTTGATACTTTTGGGAAAAATTGATAACTTTGAACAAAAACTCGAGAATCTGCAATGTTTATACGAACAAGCACTTTCCAAAGTAGGATGGAACAAATACGACACAATCAATCTGAAATATAACAATCAGGTGATTTGTTCAAAAAGAGATAAATAAACCGTTATGGAAGCAGGGAAATACATAGTAGCAATAGAACTTGGAACATCAAAGATAGTCGGGATTGTCGGAGTTAAAAACGAAGACGGCAGATTAGATATTCTGGCTACGGAGAAAGAAGACTCCGCCGGCTGTATAAAACGAGGGTGCATCTTCAACGTCGAAGATACCGCCTCTAAAATACAGAAAATCATCAAAAAGCTGGAAAACAGACTTTCTCTCAAGATCACAAAAGTATATGTCGGTGTCGGCGGACAATCGGTGCACTCGATCAGTCATTCCGTTTTCCGGCAATTGGCAGAGGATACGCCTATCACCGATATGATCATCAACTCCCTGCATGCCGAGAGCCGGAGTTTCCCGGTCGCCAATGCAGAAATTATGGATGTCATTCCGAATGAATATACAATCGATAATCATTTGGAAACTCAACCTAAAGGCACTTACGCTTCAGAAATCGAAGCCCATTTACAGCTTATAGTGGGACGCCCGTCCATAAAGAAAAATATAAACCGTTGCATCGTCGAACGGCTGAAATTGCCCATAGCCGGCTATATAATGTCTGTACATGCAGATGCTGCCGCTTTATTAGACGATGAAGAAAAGAGTCTGGGTTGCGCTTTAATCAATTTCGGAGCAGGAACAACTACGCTATCCATTTATAAAGACAATTTTTTGAGATATGTAGTGACGATTCCATTCGGAGGACGCAATATTACGCAGGACATCAGCAGCCTGAATATTTTGATGTCGGAAGCCGAACGATTGAAATTGGCTTTCGGATGCGCTATCAACAATGGAGAAGAACCCAAAGGTATCGGTATAGAAGGTATTGATTCGTCTAAAATCAATTATCAAGAATTATGCCGTGTAACAGAAGCACGTATCGAGGAAATCGTTGCCAATATCGTCGAACAAATTAAAGAATCTGGATATAAAGACCAATTATCGGCAGGTATCATCTTAACCGGTGGTGCGTCGCTATTGAAAGAACTTCCCGAGCTTCTTGCCCGGGAAACAAAAATGTCTGTACAACGGGGAAATCTACAAAAAGGTATTACATTCTCAGGGCATCAAGAAGGAGGTTTGACGGCTTATTCACAATCGATAGGATTGCTTTTATTAGGTGAAGAGAACTGTGTAGAAAAGCCTATCGCTCAAAAAACCGAACCGACCGCAGAAGAACCGGAGAAACCTGAAAATAAAGAACTTGCTGACGAAAAGACAAAGAAAGAACATGAGAAAAAACCGAAAAAATCATGGAATATTTTCGGAGCTATTGAAAAAATGACCGATAAAGTCATCAGTTCTACTGAAAACTTTTTAACCGATGAGGAAGATGCAAACCCTCCTCGAAAAAAGAATTAATACGGAGTACTAATCTCCGACCATTCATGAAATTAAAATTACAACGGTTATGGATGAAACTATCGACATAAATAATACACTTCCCTTTGAGGGAGGAAATCCTTCTCCTTCGATCATTAAAGTGATCGGAGTCGGCGGCGGTGGCGGCAATGCCGTAAACCACATGTACAAAACCGGAATAGAGGATGTTACATTCGTTCTCTGTAACACCGACCGACAAGCTTTAGCGAATTCGGATATCCCCCGAAAATTGCAAATCGGGAAAGGCCGGGGAGCCGGATTGGGTGCTGGAGGCATTCCTCCTAAAGGAAGAGAAGCTGCAGAAGAAAGTATAGACGAAATTACCGAACTGTTCAATGATGGAACCCAAATGGCTTTTATTACGGCCGGAATGGGCGGTGGAACAGGAACAGGCGCAGCTCCGATCGTAGCCAAAGTCGCCAAAGATTTGGGTATTCTCACCGTCGGAATCGTAACGATTCCGTTCATTTTCGAAGGTCGAAAAAAGATACAGCAGGCATGGGTCGGTGTCGAAGAAATGCGGAAAAACGTGGATGCTCTGCTCGTAATCAATAACGAACGGCTTCGGGAAATTTATCCGGATTTAAATTTTATGAATGCTTTTGCCAAAGCCGATGACACGTTGACTATCGCAGCAAAAAGTATTGCGGAAATCATTACAATAGAAGGACGGATCAATCTCGATTTCGCTGATGTAAAGACTACATTGAAAAATGGTGGTGTAGCCATTATGAGCAGCGGATACGGTAAAGGAGAGAAACGTGTAACCAAAGCGATCGAAGATGCCTTGAACTCTCCTCTTCTAAACGATGACAATGTATTCGATGCCAAACGGGTATTGTTCAACCTTTATTTCAGCCCTGAAGACCAAGATCAGGTAAAAATGGAGGAGATGAATGAAGTGAATGAATTCATGTCTAAATTTAACGATGATGTCGAAGTCATCTGGGGTGCGGCATTCGACAATTCCCTCAAGGATACGATGAAGATTACGATTCTGGCAACAGGATTCGGATCAAGCGCATTACCTGGCCGACCGCAATACGCAGAGATAGAAAATCCTTGGGAGATTCCTTCGGATGAACACCCGGAAGAAAAAAACGAACAGATTCCGAATAATAAAGAAAATATTATAGAACAAATCTACGGGCAAAAGGCTGCCGATGAGATGAAACGTACCAAAGCTCGGGCTTCATTCGCCATCTTGTCGATCGATCAAATGGATAACGACACGATACTGGAAATGATCGATAAATCCCCGACTTACAACAGAACCCCGCAATTCAAATCCCAGCTGGAAAAAGCAATGGAAAATAAAACAGAAGAGCAGGAAACCGTAATTTCGGTACAAACTTCCGAAAAAGACAATAATCCGAACGGAAGAATATTATTTTAAAATAAATTGAACTTAAATACTACAAACAAATGAGCCTATTTGATCAAATCAGCAGCGATATAAAAGCTGCTATGCTGGCAAGAGACAAACAGAGACTGGAAGCTCTGCGTGGTGTAAAAAAAGAATTTCTGGAAGCTAAAACGGCAAAAGGATCGGACGGAGATTTGCCCGATGAAACAGCAATGAAGATTTTAGTAAAAATGGTAAAACAGCGCAAAGACAGCGCACAAATATATATCGAGCAAAACCGTCCGGAATTAGCAGAAGGAGAATTAGCGGAAGCTAAAATCATAGAAGAGTATTTGCCGCAACAAATGACAGAAGAAGAACTGGAAACAGCATTAAAAGCTATCATAGCCGAAACCGGTGCTACTTCGGCAAAAGATATGGGCAAAGTCATGGGTATAGCAACCAAACAATTGGCAGGGAAAGCCGAAGGAAAAACTATCTCGGCAAAAGTAAAGGAGTTACTTGCCTAATCTATTCACGAACAAAACATTATGTTATATGTTAACACTTGCTGCTATTAAAGAAAATCCCGAAGAAATCATTCGGAAATTAGCAAAAAAACATTTCGACGCAAAAGATGCGATCGAAAAAGTGCTGGATCTGGACAAGACAAGACGGACGTCTCAAGCAGAATTGGATACTCGTCTGTCTGAATTGAAAACTCTTTCCGCCCAAGTAGGCCAGCTAATGAAAGAAGGGAAAAAAGCTGAAGCCGAAACGGTTAAAAATAAAGTTTCCGAATTAAAAGAATACAATAAAACGCTCGAAGCAAATATGAAAAATGCTGAAGCGGAAATTACGGAAATCCTGTTGTCTGTACCCAATACTCCATGTGACATGGTTCCGGAAGGAAAGAGCGCGGAAGATAACGTTGTCGTACGAGAAGGCGGTCCTATGCCCGATTTAGGAGAAGACGCTCTCCCCCATTGGGAATTGGCAAAAAAATATGACTTGATCGATTTTGAATTAGGTGTAAAGATTACAGGAGCAGGATTCCCGGTTTATAAAGGTAAAGGAGCACGTCTGCAACGGGCTCTGATCAGTTTCTTTTTGGATAATGCTCGGGAAGCCGGATATTTGGAAATACAACCGCCTTATGTCGTTAATGCGGCATCGGGATACGGGACAGGGCAATTACCCGACAAAGAGGGGCAAATGTACCATTGTAACGAAGACGACTTATATTTGATTCCGACAGCAGAAGTCCCGGTTACCAATCTTTATCGAGATGTAATTTTCAATGAAGAAGACTTGCCGATAAAAAATACGGCATACTCTGCTTGCTTCCGCCGTGAAGCCGGCTCATACGGGAAAGACGTAAGAGGGTTGAACCGTCTGCACCAATTCGACAAAGTCGAAATCGTACAGATACAACATCCCGACCACTCTTATGAGGCTTTAGACGAAATGATCGCTCATGTTCAAAGCCTGGTCGAAAAGTTGGAATTACCTTGGCATATCCTGCGCCTCTGCGGAGGAGATATGAGCTTTACTTCTGCCATTACTTATGATTTCGAAGTATTCTCCGCCGCACAGAAACGGTGGTTAGAGGTAAGTTCGGTTTCTAATTTTGAAAGCTATCAGGCAAACCGTCTGAAGTGCCGTTTCCGTACCAATGATAAGAAAACCCGATTGGTGCATACTCTTAACGGTAGTGCTTTGGCTCTACCTCGTATCGTAGCGGCTCTGCTCGAAAATAACCAAACTCCGGAAGGAATCCGCATCCCCAAAGCATTAATTCCTTATACGGGTTTCGATATTATCGACTAAGATCAACACTCCTATCGAAAGGAGAAATCGGAAATATTTTCAAAACTGAAAATCAACAATCATAAAAGAGCCATATCGAACTCTATTTTTGAGTAAGGATATGGCTCTTTTCATTACAAAATTTCAGGGTCTTTTTAAACTTCCCAATAAGAGCATTTTATCAGATTATCTTTTCGTTTTCTTTTGGACAGCTTTCCCGTTTTCACTCTCAGAAAAACATCCTTGAAAAAAGCTCTCAAACCCGATCCGATCAAAATTAAACAGTCTCTTGGTTATTCTTTCAAAAGAAATTCATCGATAATTTTCTTGAATTCTTCTTTTCCGATAGCACCTTGTATCATCTGCGGTTGTCCATTCATCGGGATAAATAACAGCGAAGGAATAGAACGAATACCAAAATCGGCAGCCAACTCCTGTTCTTGATCTGTATCGATTTTATAAATATAAATCTGATCTTTATATTCCTTTGCCAAATCATCTAAAATCGGAGCAACAGCTTTACACGGACCGCACCAAGTGGCATAAAAATCTATGATTGCCGGCTTATCTCCACGATATGCCCATGTGTCCGGATTCTTTTCATAATCTGCCACCTTATCCAAAAACTGCATTTTAGTCAGATGAATCGGGACACTTTCCGACCCGTTACTTAAGGTTGGTTGTTTCATTTCCGAAATACTCTCTTTTTCAGATTTACCTTGTCCGTTACAAGCCACAAATAAAAAAATGCTCAAAAGCGCAAACATGATTTTTTTCATAATTAATTCTGCTTTATAATTAAAATGAACCCGAATGAACTTCCTTATCGGAAAATTCAGACAGACTATCATTCTCTATTACAATTTTTCTCAAATATAGGTTGTAAAATATCCGGTATAGGAACGCTTCCGCAGACCATTCCCTGCAAGCATTCCCGACCTTTTACCGTCAGATGAAAATACATCTGACGTTTATCCCGCTCTCCTAAAACACGTTCTATCAAACCTTTTCCTTCAACCGAACCTATCATTTTCGAAGTATGGGAACAAGTCATTCCCGTGCTCTCCGCAATTTCCCCGGAAGAAAGCGTCGTATTCTCTAAGCAGCAAAGTACCATCGCTTCATTCAACCCTACTCCATGAACTTTTTCAAAGTCCTGTTCAAAATCGTTCAACGCCCGGTATATATCCCGCATAATACATATATTTTTCATAACTCCTTAAATAAAAAGATTCACATTAGATTCATCCGCCTTAGCCATATATGTAGCTACCCCGCCTACAGAAACCTCATCCAACAACTCTTCGGGATGTATTCCCATAACATCCATAGACATTTGGCAAGCAATAAACTCGACTCCGTTTTCCAAAGCCTGACGTCGCATAGATTCTAACGAATCCACACCTTTCTTACTCATCAAAAAGCGCATCATGCGTCTGCCCAATCCTCCCATATTCATCTTGGAGAGCTTGAGTTTCAAAGAGTCCGAAGGCAACATAAATCCGAACATTCTGCCAAAAATATCTTTCTTAACCTTTGGTTTTATCTCTTTCTTTATGACATTCAATCCCCAGAATGTGAAAAACAAAGTCACTTTTCCCCCTGTCGCAGCCGCACCGTTTGCCAATACAAATGTAGCTAAAGCCTTATCCAAATCATCGCTAAACAGAATAAAAGTTTTCCCTTTCGGAGTGTTGCATACCGACTGAATATCGGAAGCTTTTTTCACACTCTTTTCAACTACGGTCGAAAATCTCCCCGATGTCTCTGTTTGGGCGATCAGTTTATGACCGGTCTGTTTACACCATGCAGCACTGTCTCTCAAGAAACCCGGATCAGAAGAAATCAACTCGACACGCTCTCCTGCCGCTATCTCATCAATAGTTTTCTTCAGTTTGAGTATCGGACCCGGACATTGTAATCCGCACGCATCTACGGTCAAGACGCCAACCGACTTTTGCATTTTCTGATTATCGATATCCTGAATGACCGCATCCGGTTCACACTGCGGAATTTCAGGATAAAGAGAATGCATTACAGTACCGTAAGTTTTATATCCTCCCGAAAGATTTTTCACTTCTTTAAATCCGTTTCCTTTCAACATACAAGAAGCCAAATACCCTCTTAAACCGACAGCACAATATACATATATCGGTTTTTCCCGAGGAATTTCGTCTAAATGTTCCCGAAGTTCGTCCAACGGTATATTTCGAGCTCCTTCAATAGAACACAATGCAAACTCATCGGCAGTACGGACATCGAGCAACGTCACTTTATTCCGGTCAAGAGTCTTTAGCTCTCTCCAATAAAACGGATTCATTTTTTTCTCCAGAATATTTCCGGCGACATATCCGGCAATAGCCACAGGATCTTTCGCCGAAGAAAAAGGCGGTGCATAAGCATGCTCCAATGTTATCAAATCATACACCGTCCCATCATGCTTAATGACTTGAGCAAACTGATCTATCCGTTTATCCACACCTTGATATCCGACAACCTGAGCACCGTACAATTTTCCCGTCTGCCGGTCAAAGGTGATTTTTATCGACATAGGTGCTGCCCCGGGATAATAACCGGCATTAGAGCCCGAATGGGTAACAGAAGAACAATAGTCAATACCCTCCTGAACCAAGCGTTTAGCCGGCAAACCGGTAGTTGCCACCGTCATATCAAAGACTTTCGCAATTGCAGTCCCGATAGCGCCTTCATACATAACAACATTTCCTCTACTCATATTATCGGCCGCAATACGCCCCTGACGATTTGCCGGAACTGCCAAAAAATTCATCCAAGACTTTCCGGTCAACGGATGCGGATACTCGATAACATCCCCTACGGCATACACATTCTCATCCGAAGTCTGGAGATATTTATCAACGACAATACCTCCTCGTTCCCCGACTTTTAACCCGGCACTGACAGCCAACGAATTATTCGGACGAACTCCGATAGACAGAATTACCATATCGGTATTTACCACCCGCCCGCTTTTAAAATTCACCTTTAATCCGGAAGCCGTTCGTTCAAAAGAGGTTACACTCTCATTCAACAACAATTCTACACCCTTTTGGCGCAAATGTTCGTGTATTATAGCCGCAGTCGAATAATCGACCGGAGTCATTACCTGATTTGCCATTTCGATGACAGAAACACGTATATTATTATGCCAAAGATTCTCCGCCATTTCCAACCCGATAAATCCGCCACCGACAACAACCGCCTTTTTCACGTCTCGAGTCTGGAGAAATTTCTTAATGTCATCGGTATCATCGACATTACGCAAAGTGAATATACCCTCCGAATCGATCCCCGAAAGAGGTGGACGTACGGGGACTGCTCCCGGAGACAAAAGCAGCTTATCATAAGATTCGGCATACTCTTCTCCTTTACTGTTACGTACCAAGACTCTTTTCTGCTCGAGATCCACAAAAACGACTTCAGATTCTGTCCGGACATCCAAATTAAACCGTTTGCCAAATATTTCAGGAGTCTGTACAAATAGTTTTTCTCTATCCTGTATTATACCTCCTATATAATAAGGTAATCCGCAATTGGCATAAGATATATATTTACCTTTTTCAAACAATATAATCTCGGCCTGTTCATCATTCCGTCTAAGCCGAGCTGCTGCTGTCGCTCCACCGGCGACTCCTCCTACAATTAAATATTTCATATTATCCTTATTTATTTCTTTCCGATAATATTTTCCATTGGAAAACAACCGCAAAGATAAATATATTTTAAACAAGAACAAATTTCCAATGGAAAATATTTAAAAGATAACTATATATTACCCCCTTATCCAATAAACAAAAAATAATTTTCAGAAAATTCTGATTATCCAAAATAAGAAAACAACGAACAGTTCTAAATTAAAATAGGCACTCCCCCCCAAATATAAATATCGACCAATATAACAAAAATATATTAAAACAACATTATTATCCTAACAATTTCTTGATTATACATAAAATATTTTATACTTTTCACACATACCAAGAAAAAAATTAACCACAAATATATAATCTCATGAAAAAACTCATCGTTGTTCTCACAGGATTAATCGTATTTTCTTTATGCAATACTCTACAAGCGCAAGAAACTACTGAATTTGAAGGAGAATTTCCATCAAGTACATCATACCGGATCAAGTTTTTTGGATATCTGTCAAAATATTATAGACCGATAGAGAACTCCCTTTATAACCTCTCTATCCAATACACTCCGTCAAAACCCTCATTAGAAATCATTGAAATGATCCCTACTGAAAATTATGGCTGCAATTTAAAAATAGGGTTTTCCTCTTTAGGAGCAGAATCTTACACTATTGAAATAATAGATGAAGACGCTCATTCTATTTGGGAAAATCCCATTGATCAGCAAGGCTATGTAACATATACTATTAACGATCTGTTCATTAACGGAAATTATACTATCTTCGTAACAGCTATCAGCCCACGAGGGAACATTAAATCCGACCCATTACATTTCAATGGACTAAACATTTCAAATAATACAATAGCTACTCAGCAACAAGAAAGATATACATTAATCACAAATGAGACAATTATTTCGAATAATAAAATAAGGGGAACTATTACCGACACCAATGGCCATACGGAGATGGTTTTTCTAAATGAAAACATCATTTCTATAAAAGAACTGCCTAAAGGAATATACATATTATCGGCAAAAGACGAATCGGGGAAAAGAATAGTACAGAAATTCATAAAATAAAGATCAATGACACATCTTACAATAAAACTACACAAGCATGCTATTATTACAAGCCTACAGTTCTCACTTTTTTATTTTTTTTGTTACAAAATATTATTCCCGGACAAAATATAACAACATCAGATATCCGAAAATCCAGTTATATACCATATCGAACCACCTATAAAGCAATTCCAAATATCCACACGATTTTATTATTTTTCCGCTTTTTGTTTTTCGTATTCGGCAACAGTCAGGCACAATTCATCGTACCACTCCTGACCAAATCTGCGAATCAAAGGCTCGCGGAGAAACTGATAAACTTTTACCCCCTCTTTTCTACCTAAAACCTCAGCAGCTTTACAAATTTTCCATTGGTTATAATTCACTGCTGTAAAAGTATCATAAGCCGTCAGACGTATAGGATAAAGGTGGCAAGATACCGGTTTATAAAAATCGGTCTTCCCCTCCCGATATGCCTTTTCTATGGCACAATGGCACATACCGCCCGGTTCATAACAGGTAAATACACAGTCCTTCCCATTGACAATAGAGGTGACCAGATCTCCTTCTTCGTCGATATAAGCAACTCCTTGCTCTTCTATTACTTGACGGGCGGCAGGAGTCAAATCATTCCATATCACCGGTAATACTTCTTTCAGCTTCCGCCGTTCTTCTTCATCGATCGGAGCTCCGGCATCACCCTCAATACAACAAGCACCCCGGCAGGCTTCCAGATCGCAGATAAATTCTCTTTCGACTACATCAAAACTAACCAACGTATCTTGTATCTGCAACATAAATTTTCTTTCTTAAAAGACAATGGATAACAGGAACATACCTATTATCCATTGCATATAAAATTCCGAACCTTCAAATTTTTTAATCGTTAATCAAGCACTTGCCCGTCATTTCGGCAGGAGGAACAATTCCCAAAATATGACAAATCGAAGGAGCTACATCTGCCAAAATTCCGTTTTCCACTTTCGCAGACTTGTTTTCCGTCACATATACAAACGGAACGGGATTCAAGGAGTGTGCCGTATTTGGTGTGCCGTCACTATTCAAAGCGTGGTCGGCATTTCCGTGATCAGCGATAATAATAGCTTCATATCCGTTTGCCTTAGCTGCTTCGATAGCGTCTTTTACACAAGCATCTACGGCAACGACAGCTTTCTCGATAGCTTCATATACTCCGGTATGTCCTACCATATCGCCATTTGCATAATTCACGACGATAAAATCATACTTATCTTCATTTATTGCTGCTACGAGTTTATCTTTTACTTCGTAAACACTCATCTCCGGTTTTAAATCGTAAGTAGCGACTTTCGGCGAAGGTACTAAAATGCGGTCCTCGTTATCGAATGGAGTTTCACGTCCTCCGTTGAAGAAGAATGTTACGTGTGCATATTTTTCCGTTTCGGCAATATGAAGCTGCTTCAATCCCTTCGAAGCTAAAAATTCGCCTAATGTATTCACCACATTTTCTTTATCGAACAAGATATGTACCCCCTTGAAAGATGCATCATACGGAGTCATACAATAGTATTGCAGATTAGGAATCGTACGCATCCCGAATTCCGGCATATCCTGTTGAGTAAGAACAACGGTCAACTCTTTTGCACGGTCATTCCGATAATTGAAAAATATAACCACATCTCCTTCTTTGATCGTCCCGTCAAAATTCGCATTGACAATCGGCTTAACAAACTCATCGGTTACTCCCTCATCATAAGATTCTTGCATAGCTTTCACCATACAATCGGCCTTTTTACCTACTCCGTTTACCAATAAGTCATAAGCCTCTTTAACACGTTCCCAGCGTTTATCCCGGTCCATAGCATAATAACGTCCGATAATAGACGCTATTTTTCCGGCACTTTTTTCACAATGAGCATAAAGTTGTCTTATAAAGCCTTCTCCGCTCTTCGGATCGGTATCCCTACCATCCATAAAACAATGGATAAATACATTCTCGAGATTATATTCTTTAGCTATATCACAAAGTTTAAAAAGATGATCAAGAGAACTATGTACTCCTCCATCAGAAGTCAATCCCATAAAATGGATATTCTTCCCTTTTTCCTTCGCATACGAAAAAGCAGAAATAATTTCCGGATTTTTCAAAATACTATTATCCGCACAAGCTCTATTGATTTTCACCAAATCTTGATATACGACACGTCCCGCGCCGATATTAAGATGACCGACTTCCGAATTTCCCATTTGTCCATCGGGCAAACCTACATTTTCACCGGAAGCCTGCAATTGGGAATTAGGATAAGTCGCCAATAAATAGTCCCAATAAGGTGTCGGAGTATTGAAAATAACATCATCTTTCGCATGATCGCCAATACCCCAACCATCCAAAATCATAAGAAATGCCTTCTTTTTCATTGTGTATTTGTTTTATAATTATAACCTGTTTTCTGAACGCACCACAAAGGTACGAAAAACGAAAGTATTTTTATACACAGAATGTCGTTATATGTTATTATTCCTACTTAAAATTTTATCTAAAAACAGAACAAAAGTGATTCCCCGGAGATTTTGAATTATTTAGAGACTATCTAAATTTTCCAATAAAAAATACAATCAGACCATCTTTACGTTTTCTTCTGGTATGTTTTCCCGTTTTCACTCGTCAGATAACATGCTATCTTCCTCGTAAAATCGATAAAATATCTTCGAAAGAAACTTTCAGATTTTATTCAAACCACGACTAATACAAAATAAAAACCGCCTCGTATTTCCGAAGCGGTTTTTATATAGCCTTCCTTGAGAATAATTACACTCTCTTTTCTTTGATTCTGGCTTTCTTTCCGGTAAGTGCACGCAAATAATACAATTTAGCACGACGCACTTTACCGATTTTATTTACAGTAATACTGTCGATAAACGGAGATTCGATCGGGAAAATTCTTTCTACTCCCACATTTTCAGACATTTTGCGAACTGTAAAACGCTTTTTATCACCGTGTCCTGAAATACGGATAACAACGCCACGATACAACTGAATACGTTCTTTGTTACCTTCTTTGATACGGTATGCTACGGTAATCGTATCCCCGCTCTTGAATTTCGGGTGCTGTTTCCCGGTAGCAAACGCTTCTTCTGCAACTTTAATCAGATCCATTTTTAATAGCTATTTAAAATGTTTGTATTGAAACGTAATGTAACAGGGTACTCTTCTCCTGCCAGAGATTACGAAAAGCGGTGCAAAGTAACAATATATTTGCCAGATAACCAAATCAAAGGGATTTTTTTTACAAACGAGGTAGGATAAACAAACTTCCGTAACAACAAATAAACGTTAATAACGGCATCGGGTTTCATCGCCCCGATAAAGTTTGCTATTTTCGCAATAAAAGTCACCAGAATAAGAACAAAGGAACAATAAAATCATGCGAACAAAAATTCTATCCGCTTTCTTTTTTTTGAGTTTCATCACGTTGACATTACAGGCGGAAACAAAAAAAATTGTATTTATACACACAAATGACACTCATAGTCAGATAGAGCCGACATCAAAATCAGCCTCTAAAAATCCCGATATGGGAGGAATTTTAAGAAGAAAGGCTCTTATAGATAGTATTCGTAGTGTTGAAAAAAACGTATTTTTAGTCGATGCAGGAGATTGCGTTCAGGGTACTCCCTATTTCAATTTTTTCAAAGGAAAACCTGAAATAGAACTGATGAACGCTTTAGGCTATGAAATAGGGACGATAGGAAATCACGAATTCGACAACGGAGTGGAAGCCCTCGCACAAATGTACTCTCTTGCAAAATTCGATATTATAAATGCAAATTACGACGTCAGCAAAACAGCTCTGGCTTCTAAAATAAAACCTTACGTCATCAAAGAAATAGATGGCATTACGGTCGGTTTTATAGGGTTAGGGGTAAATCCGAAAAGTCTTATCGAAGCAAAAAATTTTAAAGGCATCATTTTTCATGATCCTATCGAGACAGCCAATAAAATAGCCGTACAATTAAAAGAAAAAGGGGTAAACGTCATTGTCATCTTGTCGCATATAGGTTTTGAAGAGCCGGGAAACGTGCCTGATGACATCAAATTAGCAGAACAAAGCGAAAATATAGATGTTATTATCGGAGGACATACGCATACATTATTGCCTATGGCAAAAAAAGTAAAAAACAAATTGGGGAAAGATGTCATCATCGGACAAACCGGTAAAAGCGGTCTGAATATCGGAATCATAGAGTTAACTGTTGAAAAAGAATAAAAGAAATGGAATTTATGAATACATTGAAATATATTATCGGCGGAGTCGTTTTATACACTATTACAGCCTGTACCGCAACTCACTATACAGTTACAGAAAGCAAAGGATATACTATTCCCGTAACAGCAAGACTCGACGCTTCCCCTAATATGGCTGTCGCTGAAATTATAGATATTTACAAAACAAAAGTAGATAGTATCACATCCCGTATAATCGGACAATCGGAAATAGCAATGGATGTAGAACGTCCTCAGAGCTGTCTGTCGAATTTCACTTCCGATTTGTTAGTGGAAACTGCAGAAAAAAATACCGGAAAGAAATGTGATTTCGGAGTCATGAATATAGGAGGAATACGCACATCTTTACCTGAAGGAGATATTACGGTCGGAAATATATTCAGTATTTTCCCGTTCGAAAACAGCATTTCCGTAATTACTCTGAAAGGAAAAGATGTAAAAGATCTTTTTGATATCATAGCCCGTCGCGGAGGTGAAGGAGTAAGCAAACAGGTAGAAGTAAAAATCGGGAAAGACGGGAAAGCATACGGACTAAAAATCAACGGAGAAAAAATCGATGATTCCCGGTTATATACAATAGCTACAATCGATTACATAGCCAATGGCAACGATGAACTGGTCCCGTTTAAAAATTCAGTGTCACGCACCGATTTGGATTTGCGGTTGAGAGACGTCATGTTGCAATATATAGCAGACAAAACTGCTAAAGGAGAAAAACTGAAAGCCTCGTTGGACAACAGACTCATTCAAGAAAAATAAAAAACAAATCAATGAAAGACCGAATATTGCCAATTCTTTTTATACTGTTTTTTATACTTCCCATACGAGCAAAACGGGAACCGGATCTCTATAAAAAAGCAGATTCCCAAAGAATGGAGCATTGGGTAGATTCGGTTTTCGACTCAATGAGCGTAAAAGAACGTATCGGGCAACTTTTTGTGTTAGCAGTCGATGTCAACACATCCGCAAAGAACAAAGAACTGATACGCAAATATGTTGAAGAATACAAGGCCGGAGGTCTGTTATTTACAAGCGGGGATGTACAAAAACAAGCGGAATTAACCAATTACGCCCAATCTCTGGCAAAAATTCCGCTCATGATCACCATGGATGGAGAGTGGGGACTTGCCATGCGGCTAAAAAATACGACTAAATTCCCGATCAATATGACATTGGGAGCAATCTACAATGACAGCCTTATTTATGCTTACGGCAAAGAAATGGGACGTCAATGTCGCAGAATGGGAATACAAGTAAACTTCGCTCCGGTTCTTGATGTCAATACCAATCCGCAGAATCCGGTAATCGGAAGACGGTCATTCGGTGAAAACCCGGAACAAGTAGCCCGTAAAGCGATTGCATACGCCAAAGGTCTCGAAAGCGAAGGTGTAATGGCTGTCGGGAAACATTTTCCCGGACACGGCGATACTTCCGAAGATTCCCATCACACACTCCCGATTGTCAATCATAGCAAAACACATCTCGAAAAAAACGAACTATTGCCCTTCAAACGTTATATCGATGCCGGATTATCCGGAATGATGACCGGACACCTACTCATCCCGGCATTAGACAATACAACAGAGTTGCCGGCCTCTCTTTCTCCGGCTATTGTCGACACTCTATTACAACAAAAACTTAGATTTCGAGGACTTACTTTTACCGATGCATTAGAAATGAAGGGTGCATCATCCTATCCTGACCAAGCCCTTACCGCACTGTTAGCCGGGAATGATATGCTGTTGAAACCGGTTATTCCGGGAACTCAAATCGAACGGTTAGAAAAAGCGTTGGAAAATAATGAAATATCTCACCAGATAATTGAGGAAAAATGTCTTAAGATATTGCGTTACAAATATATACTCGGATTAAACCAATACCGACCGGTCAGAACAGAAAACCTTATCGAAGAACTTAATAATCCCAATGCAGAACGAATCACACGCCAGCTCTTCGCACGTTCAGTGACCTTATTAGAAAATAAGAATAATACGATCCCTCTTTCAGATCTCGAGAAACGGACATTCGGAGCTGTCTCGGTAGGTGTAAAAGCCAAAACTTCTTTCCAAAACATGCTTCAAAATTATGCAGAAGTTGTCCCATCGCTACTATATGCAGGTATGAAACCGGCATTAACCAACGAAACGATTCAGCAACTATCAAAATATAATACGATAATCATCGGCATATATTCTGAAAAAAAGGAAAATATCGAACTCGTAAAACGAGCTTGTAAAGGGAAACGCCCCATCCTTGTCTTTTTCGTATCTCCGTATGCTTTAAATGCGTATAAAGACATATTACCCGATGCAGAAGCCGTAATAATGGCTTACGAAAGTACGCCGTTAGCTCAAGAATATGCAGCCGAGCTATTATTCGGGGGTATAGAAGCAAAAGGCAAATTACCGGTTAATATACAGGGATTATATGCTATGGGAGAAGGATTGAAAACTCCGATAACCCGATTGGGATATGCCTCTCCGGAAGAAGCAGGAATGGATAGCCGGATTTTACAAAAGATCGATACTATCATAAAAGACGGAATTCAACAAAAGGCATTTCCCGGATGTCAGGTATTGGTCGCCAGAAAAGGAAAAATCGTTTATGACCGCACTTTCGGTTATTTCGACTACGCTCACACTCACCCGGTTAATTCCGGAGATGTCTATGATGTCGCATCGATAACCAAGGCAATCGCAACAGTTCCGGCAATCATGTTGTTAAATGATAAAAACCAAATCAATATCAATAGCGGAATCAGCCGTTATATCCCGGAAATCCGAAAAACATTTTCTCCGAATATCACAATCCGTAAAGTTCTGTTCCACGAAACCGGATTACCTTCGGGTATTCCGATCGCAAAGCTGTTGACAGATACTCTTCCGGGTAAAGCCCCCTTATATAAAGGTAGTCGGGACATCAATTACCGGATTCAAGTTGAGAAAAAACTATTCGCTCATAAAGACAGTAAGCTTCGTTCGGACTTGTTTTCTTCAGTAAAAGAAAAAGATTTTACTATACCTATCGCTGAAAATTTATTTGCATCTCCGGCATTAAAGGATACAATTCTAAATGCTATTTATCGAATAAAACCGTTCGAAAATAAGAAATACAGGTATAGTGACCTCAATTTCGTCCTGCTTCAAAAAGCGGTGGAAAATATTACAGGAGAAAGTATTGATAAATATTTGATGACAAACTTTTTTGCACCTTTAGGTGCAAACAGAACCACTTTCCGACCATTATTGAAAATAAACAGATCAGAAATCGCACCTACCGAAAACGACGAGTTTTTACGAAAACAGATTATGATCGGATATCCCCATGACGAACTGGCTTGTTTTCTTGGAGGTGTAAGTGGAAATGCGGGATTGTTTTCCAATTCGACCGATATGGCTAAAATACTGCAAATGATGCTCAACAAGGGTACTTATGGGGGGAAACGTATTTTAACGGAAAATTCTGTCAAACTTTTTACTCAAACCAAAAGTTCTAACAGTCGCAGAGGAATGGGGTTCGACAAACCGGATGTGCAAAACACAAAGAAAAGCCCGACCTGCGAAGAAGCTCCGGAATGTGTTTATGGTCACACAGGTTATACGGGAACAGCATTTTGGGTTGATCCGGAAAACGATCTGATTTTCATTTTTCTAAGCAACCGAGTCTATGCTCATCGTTGGAATACAGCTTTAATGTCTCTGAATATTCGCCCGCGTATTCAATCGGTCATATATCAGTCTATAAAAGATTAACAGGATATGAAAAAGATTTCTTTTGTCGGATTTTTCATCTGTTTATTTTCTTTCCTACTCGTACCGAAAGCAAACGGAAAGAATAAAATATCGAAATCTTCCGACAAATACTCAGTATCTCAAGATAATATAAAAACACTCATAGATTTTTTGAACCATAAAGATTTCAATACTCCCGACTTTTCTTGCAGACTTGCGTATTTTATGGATTCTATTATCACTCAGCAACCAGACACAATATTTAATGTAAGCTGTCGATTGATCGACAATTGTTCGTCCGATAAAGCAAAGCAATGGACTCTGGATTTTTTATTTTACCGGGCAATCGACAGTCAAATACCATGGATGGAAAACGTCTGGATAAAACTGGCGGAACAGTATTATTTAAAACAGCCGTTCGGCAATGAAGATCCGGGATGGATAGAACGATTAAAATATACTGTAAAATTGAAAAAGCACTGTCTAATTGGAGAAAAAGCCGTACTCTTTACGGCCTTAACTCCACAGGGTGACACATTAAATTTAAAAGATCTTTACGGAAAATATATGGTTATCTGTTTCTATGATCCCGACTGTACTCATTGTAAAGAAGCAATCCCCTCTTTACACAAATTTTATAAGAAATATACACCGAAAGAACTGAGTATTGTCGCATTCAATATATCCGATGACATAAATTTATGGCGTTCTTTCATACAGAAACACAAACTTCAAGACTGGACAAACCTATGGGATCCTGACCGGAATATATCCCGATATGATAGTTTTTACGATACCCCTCTCTCCCCGTCTTTCTATATTCTGGACTCCGAGAGACGTATAATATCGAAAGATATAGAAATAGAGGAAGTTAAAACATTCTTAACAGAACAGTTATCTTCAGGAAAATAAATGCTATTTCCCATAAATATTGCTATGGATTCCCGATAGAGGGAAACATTTTGTACAGATGATTTGTTTTGATATATAAATTATCATATCTCACTATAAATCAAAAAAAAATAAATATAGTTTATGGGAAAAACAGCAATATTTTATGATTCACATATCGAAAAAAGGGGAAATATGATTAATGAAACTTCTGAAAAATGGGGTGTCAAAGAGTCCGACATTTTTTCTCTGGTATCGATGACAAAAGAAAAATTAAATAATTATGATACTTTCGTTTTCATATCTCCCAACTGGCAAGCCGGAGAATTGTCTGATGAATGGAAGAACGCTATCATCTTATTAAAAAAATCAGATCTCAAATCAAAAAAGATCGCTTTAGTCGGCTACGATGAGAATCTTAATATCTGCCCGGCAAAAACATTCAGAGATGAACTGAAAGACAGTGGTGCTGAATACATCAATAAGTGTATTGCTCCCAGTGAGAAATTTGCCGGAATCGCGATAGATAAAGCCGATAATAGAGAAACGACAACAGAAGAAGTCAAAGAAGCGACCAAAGAAATGAACTATAACCCAAATGCTCATTTATAGAAAATCATGTCACAACATAACCAATAAAGAGATAAACGCCATGTTTGGCAAACATGGCGTTTATCTCTTTAAATCAGACTTTCAAAATCACCTTTAAAGTCTATCTAAATTCGCGCAGGCATTTTTTATCGAAAAAAAATGAACAAGCTCTTCATATTAATCTGCGACAATATTTCTCCCTTCAGTCACTCCGTTTTCATTATAAGCATCTACTCGATAATAATACTTTTGCCCGGGTATAAGAATATGAATATCTAAAGATGTCTTATTTTTATCTTTCACTCGAATTGTCTGATTCAAGAAATCCTTACGATATCCGAACTGTACGATATATCCGTCAGCATTTGGGGATTTATTCCATTTTACAGTTGCATAACGATCATCCTTTTCATCCCGTAACACAGAAACATTTTCCGGCCGTTTCGGCAACTTTCCGTTGCCCTCTCCGAAAACCCGCAAATCAGATAAAGCGAACTTTCCGTTTTTAGCACTATAAATACTTTCTATTTTGATATATGCGGCTTTTACCGGCTTTTCCAATTCTACATAATCATGAGTAAAGGCTTTTTCTTTACTCTTATCGATCAACAATGTCCAATTTTTCCCATCTTTCGATACATATAACTTATACAAATTATAATCATCGGCATCTTTTAAATTTTTATCGATCTCTATTTCGGTAAAATTGACCTGTATCGCCCGCACGGTCTTTACTCCTCCCAAATTCATGCATAACCATTCATTCGGGTTCTTATGTTGAGCAGCCCACCATGTACGAATATCCTCATCGGCAGCTTTGGAAGGTTCTCTACCCTTTTCAAATGAGGAGGCAGTACATTCCTTATCTTTGGACAAAAGATTCCAACCAGTCCAATTGATTTTATCAGGATCGAATTTTTTTTGCGGGATATATGCGGGATATTCTCCGAAACGAGTATATACTTTCATTCGCCCTTCTTTATCAAACTTCACAGGAAATAACCCGACCCGACGTTCGAATCCGGTATATTTACCTACCCACATCGTAGAAACCTGCCACCAGTTTTCATATTTATCCTGAAAAACGCAGCTATGTCCGGCACTTCCCATAAATCCTCCGACATTCAACGAAATAGGATTATAAGGCTGTTCTACGAACGGTCCTTTCGGATTATCTCCTACCAATACAAAATCACAATACCATTGGGATGCTGTTCCGGGTGTTGCATACTGAAGATAATATTTCCCGTCGTGTTTTACCATCCAACTACCCTCAGGACAGGGTTGCCGTTTGAAATTATATTTCCACTTCCCGGCTTCCAGCTCTCGGGCAAGCTCATGTTGCCCGAAATGATACCCGGCGCACGTGTCCATATTCGTTATGCGGGGGCGCAGTATGCTTTGCGATTGAGGGATAACCTCCTTTTTCTGCATATCATATTCAAAACATTCTCCAGGCCCGCCTAAACCATTATATACATAGATCTTTCCGTTCTCTATCCAAAAATGAGGATCTGCCGACATACGGATTTTCCCGAAAGATTCCCATTTCCCGGTAGAAGGATCTGAAGACCGGATTATCAACCCTGGACTCCGTTTTCCGTTGAAATCGAAAAAATATACATAATTACTATCAGCAGCCACAGCAGGTGCGGTATAGCGCATTCCGTCGGTAATAGCTTCTTTGCGGACATTCTCGCTGAACTCCATATCTTTCCAGTGAATAAGATCGTCCGACATACGATACCCTCCCCGATCTTGAGTCGTAAACAAATAATACTTCCCTTTAAACGTCACAATAACCGGGTCTGCACACTCTCTATAAGGCTTATTGGCATCTTTACCTCCGCAACCATAACTCAGGTCGAGCGGATTACAAATTGTTTTCTGAGCCTCTATCGAAATAGAAAAACCCAAAAGGACAAACAGCAGCAATGAATTTTTTTTCATGATATATATAAATGAACGATTACAAGACAAAGGTAAATGCGGAATATTAACCACCCTTATAACTGGCACTTAATAATCAATTAACAAACCGATAACCTACACTTTTCGATTAAAATATAGAATAAAAGCTGTCGCAAAATAGAAATCTGCGGCAGCTTTTATTCTATATTCCTATACTAACTGGATTTCTACTCTTTATCGAAAATCAAAGAAACAGGTCGATCTTCTTTTGCTGTTCCGAAATCATAATTCGGCTTATCTCCCATATAGAAAGTCAGTTTTCCGCCTTTCATAATATCCTGATAAAGGATATAACTACGAGAATAAGGTTTTCCATTCAACTCAACCTTTTGTATATAGATATTTTCCGGACCGTTATTTATCGCCTCTACAATAAATGTTTTATCTTCAGGCAATGTGATCGACACCTCATCAAACAAAGGACTTCCGAACACGAACACCCCATTACACGGATTCACTTGATAAAAGCCTATAGAAGAGAGTATGTACCAAGCTGACATTTGACCGCAGTCCTCATTTCCAATAATTCCGTCCGGCTGATCTGTGTAGAAATTATCCATGATATAGCGTACCTTTTCAGCAGTTTTCCACTGCTGTCCTGCAAACGCATAAAGATAGGCCACATGATGACTCGGCTCATTTCCATGCGCATACTGTCCGATCAATCCCGAAATATCAGGAGCGGCATACTCTCCGAGATCTCCCTCTGCAACATAAAATTCATCTAATTTTTTTGTAAAGCCTTCATCTCCACCAAACAACAAAATCAACCCTTCCGGATTTTGAGGAACAAAGAAAGTATATTGCCAACCGTTTCCTTCACAGAAATCTCCCCGCCCGTGAACATTAATGAACGGATCATAAGGAGTCCGCCAACTTCCGTCAGCCATTTTGGGACGAATAAACCCAATAGAACTATCGAAATAATTTTCAAAATAGTTAGCCCGTTCGGCAAAAACACGATAATCAGACAATTTTCCCATACGTTTCGCCATTTGAGCAATACCCCAGTCTCCGACAGCATATTCCATGGCAAAAGATGGAGCTTCATGAACAGAATCACAAGGAATATAACGACGATTCATCAAGAAAGAAATACCCTTTTGATTCGGATTAGTAGCTGATTTGACACATGCATCAAAAGCCCGTTCAGCATCAAATCCCCCAAACCCTTTTAAATAGGCATCCGCAATAACCGGTATGGCACTATAACCCGGCATACAATTCGTCTCACCACCTGCCAAAGGCCAAATAGGAAGGCGTCCTTGTTGATCGTAAATACCCAACATCGAATTTACAATATCCGAGACCATTTGCGGATGAATAATCGTAAACAACGGATTCAATGCACGATAAGTGTCCCACAAGGAAAGTGTCGAATAATTGGTATAAGGCACATTACTGTATACTTTATCATCATGTCCCCGAAAATCGCCGTTTACATCACTGTATCTTGTAGGAGCAATGGCCGTATGATAAAGGGAGGTATAGAAAACTTTCTTATATTTTTCGTTCGATGTTTTAATCGCAATTCGTGAAAGTTCCCGTTCCCACAGTTTTTTACCGGCAATAACAACACTGTCAAAATCAAAAGACGGCATTTCTGCATCCAAATTAGCCATAGCATTTGCACAACTAACCGATGAGATTCCGATTTTCCAAACTACATTTGAAGGGGCTTTTTCAAAACGAGCCACACCTTTAATCAGACCGTAACCTTCTTCCTCTTTAACAAGTTGATCTTTATCAAAAACCACCAACTGATCTACAGGGACATTACTTTTAATTGCAAAAAAGATTTTATGTCTGGGACTCCATCCTTTAGAAAAACGATACCCCTCTATTGTGTTACGATCCACCAGCCTTATATAAGTAGAGTCTGCCCGATCACCATTACCTTCTACCAAATTGATCATAACGTTTGCCGTCCGGTCGGTAGGAAAAGTATAACGGTGCATCGCAGCATGTGCGGTAGCAGTTAATTCAGCCCTTACGCCATTATCCATCAACAAAGAATAATAAGCAGGTTCAACTTTTTCATTATCATGACTGTAAGTAGAAGCATAAGCTCCCTCGATATTATCTTGCTCTCCCCGATCGATCTTCACATCTCCCGGATAAGGCATTAACTGTATATCCCCCATATCGGAACAGCCTGTCCCATTCAGATGAGTTTGAGAAAATCCGATAATAATACTGTCAGAATAGTGATATCCGGAGCACCAGTCCCAGCCTTTATGAATATTATTAGGTCCGGCTTGTACTGCACCGAACGGAACACTCGCTCCGACGAATACATGCCCATGACCTCCCGCACCTATATACGGATCAACTCGGTTATAAAGCTCTTCTACGGGAGCTTTTTGTTCTTTACAAGAAAAAAAGACCGCACCGGCAAGTGCAGCAGCGAACAGCATTTTTGTTTTCATGTGCAACTATTTTTGTTTTTGATATACAGTTATTGTAATGTGCTTTATATGCAGACACCTTTTACACGATTACAAAAACAAAGATAGACGCACATAATTAATAATTTCGTAAAATAGACTTAACGTATCAATTAGAAAAAACATAATAGAGAAATTTTCCCCCGAAAAAAAGAAATTAAGCGAATTTCTAAGAGCCTGTCTAAATTTTGCTCGGGTCAGTTTTGAGTGTTTCTTTCGAGGATATTTTTCTGTTTTTATGAGGAGAATAGCGGGCTATTTGACGAGGGAAAACGGGAAAACAGACCGGAAGAAAGCGCAAAAATGACCTGATAATATTTTTTTATCGGAAAATTTAGACAAGCTCTAATACTTCTGTTTCAAAAAATAAAAATATTCAGTTCATATCCATATCCAAAATCGAAATTATAATGATCAAAAAAATTCAATAGCCTGCCTAAATCTTATTGAAAAATTTAGACAGGCTATTGAATTTCAAACAGAATCTATTTTCGTTCTGAACTTAATACTACAAATATAAAAAATTAATCATCTATCGAACTTCAACAGATTATCTCCCATAAATATCTAAATAACTACATTATTTTCATTCCGCTACTAAAATACGACGGACAATATATCTTCCGTCACTTTGCAAATGTAAGAAATAAGTGCCCGGCTCTACATTCAAAGGAATAGAAGTACTGAGATCGACTTCGGCTTTTCTTATAAGGCTTCCGTCTAAAGAATATATTGAAATAACAGCTGAAGAAGCAGATAATCCGTCTATATGAATTTCTCCCCGTGACGGATTAGGATAGATCGTCACAGAAGCATCATTATCAGCAACTTCTAAACCAGAACCATCTCCGATAACAACTTGTCCCATATAAGTAACCTTATCAAAAGCTGTCACCGTAACAGTCAATATCTTATCTCCTGTTACCGCCGGAAAATCAAGTATGGCTTTCCCGTTTTCAACAGGCTGCACAGCCAATAAATTATTCCCTTCCGACAAGGCTACGACAGCACCATCTTTATCACAACCGACAGATAAAGACGTAATTCCATTATCTGCCGCCCCGATATGCGAAACGGCCATTCTTCCGGGAATACGGGTGCGTAACATCATACTCGGATCTCCGAACAATATCCACTCTTTTGTAGCATCTTCTCCACTACCTTTATATTTTTCAATCACTTTCCGATATGCTTCATTCGCAACTTCACCAAAAGTTTTCCGGGAATCGGGAATATCCGAAGAAGTCATGATTCTGACCATTTCATCTTGTCCCAACATCGGTGGATTCCAAGTAACCTGAGCTGAAAATCCCAACATTCCAACCGCCCCTATCGGCTCTCCAGCACTATTACAAGCCCGCAAAAACGATTCGGCAAAACAAGTCCCGGTAGCGAATTTTCCATTATCACATCCGGTAGAAATAATTACAGGAAATTTTCCTTCATTAGACAATGCCGCTACATCCGAAACCGAAAAGTCTGAAGTAGCCCAACCCGACATAAAACCATGTCCCGCATAATTCACAATTCCGCAACCTGCATTCAACAAATCCGTCAACTCTTTTTTCGTACTTGTCTCATACGCCGTATAACCATATTGCTCCAAAACCGAATTCACTTGACGGATATGCTGAATATCCGTCTCGTCATTGTCTCCTTTATCCACAGCTGAAGGATCTGCAATACCTACACATTGCGAAAGCCAGACCGCATTCTCATCTACACTCTTTTCATAAAAGATAATCTTCTCGACTTGGGCTCTGACATCATCTGCCGTTTCCGCAGAAAGACGGCCGACTAAAATATCAGGGGGATATGTTCCGGAAACATATCCGTATTCAGCATCGGTATAAGGTGTAAATGGTGTTACGTCATAACCGGGAAGATAATTAATTGGTATCTGCTTTGCGTCTCCCACCAACAAAAGATAACGATTATGATGCGTTTGGTAATAATCCTTTACATAATCCCCTAAATCCTCATACGTCTCTCCGATCTCCGACATAGAAACCATTTGCGTCGGAATTCCTTTCTGTATCTTCCATGTTACAAAAGGTTTCATTTCTTCCATATATTCCGGTGCACATACAACCAACATCTGGGCATGTAACAGACAAGACATCCCCCATAAAAATACACAACAAATCAAAAATTTTACTTGTCTCATACTCTCTCCTAATTTTATTTAATGCGGAAATTTTTATAATAATCTATTTTCATATTACCTGAAGTAATTATAATTTTATATAAATTCGGAGATATCCCATATAAAGAAACACGGTCTCCTAAATATTCATAATGTGCAATTTCTCCTTCTTTATACCCTCCGATTTTTAATTTTTGAGGCCAAAAATGAATATAAAGCCGGACCGCCAAATCTGCAGTACCGACAATCTCACAACGAGTTATATTATTGTGTCTACCCTCTTTTTTTATATAATACCTCACATTTAAATACTCTTTTTCTGTTGAAATACGAGGTTCGTATCTTTCCATAACCCCCGATTGAACAGCTTTAAAATCAACCGGTGTCAGTTTCATCAGGTCTCCTTGCAAAAACAACGACAAACGGGGCATTGCAAAATCGAGATCGATACCATAAAAAACAGTAAATTGTCTATGAGGAGCAACTTCTTCCATTGCCCGGCTCAAATAAAGATAAGGGTTTTCTACCAAAGCAAGACTATCGGCTTTTTGTGCCGCTACTTTATTAATACTATCTTGACGAAACAATCGCTCCTTGCGTTGAAGTTCCTCTAAAGCAATCCGGGCTTTTTTCAAACTATCTCGACGGGCTTTTTCCAAAACAAGCTTCTTTCTTTTCTCTAATTCCCGAACCTTTTGATATTTATCATAAGCATCTCTCTCTCGCTGATAATAAGAAATATCCCATCCGTCGTTCACTACTTTCAACAAAGACAAATCATTTGAAATATTATTAAGAACAACGTCCTTATTTTCATGATACCTTTTATTCTCAATATCGAGATCTTTCTGCAAGCGAAAGATTGTTGCGGCAACTTTAGAATCAAGAACCTTATCCAATTCATCTTGCGGTACGCGCAAAATCGATAACGTATCACCGATAGTATCGAGTCGCAAATAACGCTGTATGAGTAAAGTTTTCTGTTTGGCGATCTTCTTTTGTTTTGATTTAGAAACAGCATCTGAAATCAGCCCAAATTGTGCATAAGCACAAAAGGGGAATATAAATAACAAAGATAAAAGCAATATCTTGCGCATATCATGCTTTTTAATACAGTCGATAAAAAGGAAAAATTTCTTATCAGAAGTTCTTTACAAAAGAAAAAACGTCAGAAATATACTATTCATTTATGCAAATGAAATAAATATCAGTGAAATAATAAAATATTAAAAACAAAATTACATATCGATCTAAAATATTTTTTACCAATTCATTATCAGACATCTGATATATGAAAAAAAAATCGTCTGTTAGATACAAATCTAACAGACGATTTAAACTATAAATGTGGTCCCACTTGGGCTTGAACCAAGGACCCCCTGATTATGAGTCAGATGCTCTAACCAACTGAGCTATAGGACCGATTCGGAGCATTCCCGAAAGTGATTGCAAAAGTAATTTTTTTTTTCGAATCACCAAAATTATTTTTTGTTTTTTACATCAAGTATCTGCATTCATACTTCAATTATCACTCCAAATCAGACAAACTTTATCTGCTGTTCAATAATATTCCGAAAATCTTTATCGCTGACTCAAGTTATAGAACTTGTCTAAATTCGTAATATTAAAACAATTGATACCGAATATACTAACACATGAAAAAGTTCTACCACTTTTCTCTCGAATATTGGAAATAAACGTTAATAGAGAAACGTTTCATATCTCATCGATAAAGTTTGCTTATTTTTGTAAGCAATTTCATTAATAAAAATTTACCGGTATAATGAAAAATATCAAGACTATTATCTTTGATTTAGGCGGTGTTCTAATGGATCTCGATAAACAACGATGTATCGACGCATTCGAAGATCTGGGATTTTCCGATATTACTGAATATTTAGGAGAATATGAACAGAAAGGAATGTTCATGGACTTGGAAGACGGAACTATTTCTGCAACCGAATTTCGGGATGAAGTTCGAAAACATATCGGTGAAGCAATCACAGACCAACAAATCGATGAAGCATTCAACCGTTTTCTTGTAGGGATACCAGAACAAAAACTGACATTATTACATCAACTGCATAAATCTTACCGGCTTTTTATGCTCAGTAATACAAACCCTATTATGTTCGAAAGCCGGATTCCCGAACTATTCCGGATACAAGGGCTAAATATTCCTGATTATTTCGATAAATTATATTTATCATATCAACTCGGCGTAACGAAACCCTCTCCGAAAATTTTTGAAAAGATCATTGCCGATTCCGGAATATTACCACAAGAGACGTTGTTTCTCGACGACTCACAAAAGAATATCGACGCTGCCCGTAAATTCGGATTTCAAACCTATTTAGTTGCTCCCCGAGAAGATTTTTCATTTATTTTCGGCTTATAAAACTTCAAATGCAGATCATAGAACAATCTCATACTATTATCAGAACCGAGATAGTTGCCGGAATCGGTTTTTTCGACGGAGTGCATTCCGGACACCGATCTCTAATCTCCGATATCATTTCTACATCCCGGAGTCGGAATATGTCATCGGCCGTAATTACATTCCGTAATCATCCCCGAGAAATATTACATAGCGATTACTGTCCTCAACTGATTAATACTTTCGAAGAGAAAATCGATAACCTTTCTGAAACCGGACTGGATTATTGCATCGTGCTTGATTTTACACCGGAAATATCTCAAATGTCTGCGTTTGAATTTATTAAATTCCTGATAGAAAATTATTCGTTGAAATGTCTTTTCATAGGATACGATCATCGTTTCGGACATAATAGGAGTGAAGGCTTTGACGATTATGTAAAATACGGAGAAACATTAGGAATAGATGTTCTACAAGCCAAAATGTATATACCCGAAAAAAATCATATAAATGTAAGTTCTTCCGTAATCCGTAAACTAATTAATGAAGGTAATGTATCCGAAGCAACTCAGTTGTTGAGTCATCCGTATGCACTTCAGGGATATGTCATTCCAGGATACCAAATAGGCAGAAAGATAGGGTTTCCTACCGCAAACATAGCCATAAACAATCCGCAAAAAGTGATTCCGGCAAACGGAGTATATGCCGTCAAAATAATAGTAAATAGAGAACAGCGTTATAATGGAATGGTAAATATCGGAAAACGTCCTACGGTACATTCAGACGGAGAAACTTGTATAGAAGCCCATCTGTTTGATTACTCAGGCGACCTATACGGACAGTACATCGAAATACAATTTATCGCCCGTCTCCGTTCTGAAAAGAAAATGAACGGATTGAAAGAATTGACCGATCAATTACAAAAAGATAAGGAGCATGCTATGAACATACTCCTTAACTCTTCTATTCCGTGTTAGGGTATTATACCTTATTCTTCACTTCTCTTTCTAATAGGAATCTCTCGATTCATACTTTGTTCCAAAGAAATCAACGTCTCAGTAGCCGTAACCCCCGGAATTTCCTGAATGCGGCCATTCAGTAACTCCATAAGATGCTCATTATCCCGGGCATAAAGCTTACATAACATCGTATATGGACCAGTCGTGAAATGGCATTCCACAACTTCGGGAATTTTCTCCAATTCAGGAACTACATCCTTATACATAGACCCCTTTTCCAATCTTACCCCAATATAAGTGCAGGTACGATATCCAAGTATTTTAGGATTTACATGATATCCAGAACCGACAATCACATTCATATCGATCATTCTCTGGATACGTTGATGAATCGCTGCTCGCGAAACTCCGCATTCTGCAGCCACATCCTTAGACGGAATACGCGCATTGCGCATAATAATTTCTAATATCTGCCTGTCAAGGTTATCTATCTTTTCCATATTCAAAAGCTATAACAAATCATTTTGACAGCAAAAGTAAGGTTTATTATTGAATAAACCTCGAAATACTATAAGAAATCAGCAAAAAGAAAGTTACAATTTTTCATTGTGCTACATTTATCCCTTTTAACGAATTATCTCAAGCAATTCGACTTCAAAGATCAATGCCGAATTTGCCGGAATATCTTTTCCTGCTCCACGTTCTCCATATCCCAACTCAGACGGAATATAAAAAATATATTTAGACCCTACCGGCATCAACTGCAAACCTTCTTGCCAACCGGCAATAACCCCACCAACAGACAACTCGAGGGGTTGTTGACGATCATAAGAACTGTCAAATTTTTTCCCGTTTATCAACTTTCCCGTATAATGAACTTTTACTCTATCATTTATAGTCGGTTTTTCTCCTGTTCCCTGTTTCTCTACTACATACAATAGTCCGCTCTCCGTTTTTTGTACCCCAGTCTCAGATGCTTTGGCAGCCAAAAAGGCTTTTCCCTCCGCAAGATTCTTTTCTGCGGCAATCTTCTGTTTTTCTCGGGCAATACGCTGCATCTCCGCCCCGAATTTATTCAAGATATCGGTTGCTTCCTCTTTTGTAAATACCGTAGAATCATTCAATAAAACATTATTGAACGCCTGTACGAAAATTTCCGGCTTCAACTCAAAGTCACTTCGTTCTTTAATATCTTTAAATGCAGCCTTAATTCCGTTCCCGGCATCTATACCAAAAGCATAACTGATACTATCTACCTTTGCCGGTAACTGTATCTGTTCCTTTTGCTGTTTTTTAGAAGCTTTTCGCCTTGCTTGTACAGGTACTACTGAAATTATCAACAATATAACCAACAGAAATTTCAATGTTCTCATAATATTATATCACTATCTAATTTATTTTTGAAAAGAAAAAGAGAACCGAACATTTCGTTCAGTCCTCTTTTTTTATCCTATACTATTGAAGTTTATTTATCAACGCTCAGCAATTCGATTTCGAAAATTAATGTCGAGTTAACCGGAATACGTGGATTAGGATTTGTTCCATAAGCCAATTCTGCAGGAATATATACTTCATATTTCGAACCCGGAGTCATTAACATCAATGCTTCGTTAAATCCCGGAACCAATTGTCCTACAGACATCGCTACTTTCTCACTGGCATCGAATTGAGTACCATCGATCAAAGTTCCTTTATAGCTTACAGTTACTTTATCATTTTCAACGGGTTTTTCTCCCTTACCTTCTTTGACTACTTTATACAACAAACCTGAAGCTGTTTTTTGCACACCTGCTTCTTTAGCTTTTTTTGCCAAGAATGCTTCCCCGTCAGCTTTATTCTTTTTTGCTTCAGGAGTATTCGCCAATTTTTCAGCTTCCTCTTTTTGTTTTTTCAGTTGTATAGCTTGCATTCCGTTACGGAAAACTTCTTCAGCCTGAGCTCTTGAAATCAAAGTAGAATCTTCTTTTAATGTAGCGAACAATGCCGATAAGATTTCTTCTTTATTCATCTCGATACCCTGTTTTCCCATCTGTTCGATCTGTTGTTTCATATTCGAACCGATAGCTGCTCCAAATTCATAAGAAAATTTCGCACTGTCCGAATTTACGGTAGATTGCATACCTCTGATGAACTGATCTATATCCACTTTTTTAGGATATTGCTTCAATCCCATAGCCAAATCCGTACCATTCAGTACACCAAAAGCATAACTGAGACTGTCCACACCGTCTGCTAAAGCAGCACCACTTTTTTTATTACAAGAAGTAAGTCCCATAGCTACTAAACCTGCAGCCAAGACTGAACATAAGACTGTTTTTTTCATTGTGTTTGTGATATTATTTATAATACTTTTAATAGTTCGACATCAAATATTAAAGTAGAATTAGGGGCAATCTTGCCTCCCGCACCATTCTCTCCATAGGCCAGATCAGAGGGTATAAATAGTCTCCATTTAGAGCCTTCCGGCATCAATTGCAAAGCCTCTACCCAACCCGGTATTACCTGACTTACACCAAAAACCGCAGGTTCTCCCCGTTCAACAGAGCTATCGAACACTTCTCCATTGATCAATGTTCCATGATAATGGCACTGTACCCGATCTGTTGCAGCAGGTTTCTTTCCTTTACCTTCGGTCAACACTTCATACTGTAACCCGCTCGGTAAGACCACCACTCCGGATTTCTTTTTATTTTCAGCCAAAAATGCCTCTCCTTCTGCTCGGTTACGATCATTGACTTCTCGTTGCATCTGCGTAAAGAAATCATTAATCACCTGTTTTGCTTCGTCATAAGTCATTTCGGGTTTCTCACCTTCATATACAGCTTTTACTCCATTAGCAAAATCCGTAACCGAAAGAGTCTGGATACCTGAGCTTTTAAAATTGTTACCCATACTCAGCCCCAGTGCATAGCTTAATTTATCCATATATAATTGTTGTTTTTAACGGAAGTTTTCTTAGAGCTGTCTAAATTTTCCGACAAAAAATATTATCAGGTCATTTTTGCGTTTTCTTCCGGTCTTTTTCCCCGTTTTCTCTCGTCAGATAGCCCGCTATCTTCCTCGTAAAATCAGAGAAACATCCTCGGAAGAAATTCTCAAAACTGACCCGAGTAAAATTCAGACAGGCTCTTAACCTCCCGTATCTCCATCCGGTTTTTAATTACCGGACGAAGATAGAGTTTTTATTGTATAGTTCTTTTATTTTCTATTAAAAAAAAACATAAATTTGCAACTAATAAACAGCATAATCGTTTAAAAGTAAATGTATAACACTCAGACGATATATTTTGTTGAACAAATATTTTAAGAAAATAAACGTTATCATGCTAAAAATAGAGATCCAAAATGAAAAAGCTGATCGTATTAACCGGTGCCGGCATGAGTGCCGAAAGCGGATTATCAACATTTCGGAGCAGTAATGGACTTTGGGAAAACCACCGCGTCGAGGATGTAGCGACACCTGAAGGCTGGTATCGTAATCCAGAACTGGTTCTTGATTTTTATAACGGATTACGAAAAGCCCTCATTAAATCCGAACCCAATGCAGGACATAAAAGATTAGTGGAATTGGAATCGGATTATGATGTACATATTATCACTCAAAATGTCGATAATCTACACGAACGTGCAGGCAGTTCTCACGTAATACATTTACACGGGGAACTCATGAAAGTCCGTTCGGTACGGAACGAAAAACTAATTTATACACTCACACCTGAACATTGTGAAATTCATCTTGGAGATAAGGCTGAGGACGGAGGTCAATTACGTCCGCATATCGTATGGTTCGGAGAAGCTGTCCCCATGATAGAGCCGGCAATAGATTTAGTATCAGAAGCAGATATTTTTGTCATCATCGGAACTTCTTTAAACGTATATCCGGCCGCAGGATTGCTAAATTATGTCCGGACAAATGTTCCCATATACCTGATTGATCCGAATGATGTTCACGATCCTTCGGGACGAGTAAGCCATTTTATTCGAAAAGGAGCTTCCGAAGGAATGAGAGAATTGATCGAGATACTAAAAAAATAATAAAAAGCGAAAAAGACCGAAATGCAAGATATTTCGGCCTTTTTTCGCTTTTTATATACAAGTCAAGTTATGATTAATTCATTCTCCTTTTTTCTTTCACTGCTTCGACTACATTAACCACATAATCCCCTAATTTCTCACATTCCGAGATAATGTCCATAAAATAAATGCCGGACTGATATTCATATTTTTTAGAATTAATATTTTCGATGTTCTCCATTCTGAGCTGATTCCGGAAATTGTTAATTTCCATCTCCTTATTATAGGATTTATTCAAATCAGATTCTGCCATGTCATTCTTATCAAGAATAACATTCATATTATCAAGAGCTTCGCTTACCAGTTTGAACATCAAATCTATATCTTTTTCTATACCTTCATTAAATTCGACTTTTGCTTCCTGCTTCCGAATCACGGTCCGAGCCAAATGAAAGCAACTATCTCCGATACTTTCTATTTCGGTAGTCATCGTCAACATCGCGCTTACCTGCAATTTTCCATCGTAACTTAAACGCCCGTCTGCAACTTGATTCAGATATGCCGCAATCTCCAATTCCATCCTATCGCTGATCTTCTCATATTTTTCGATCCGACTATATATCTTAGAAAAAGTCTCGCTCCCCTCCCTTTCGTGAATCAAATCTTTTACCATTCCGAACATCCGCTGTGTTCTCTGCCCATATAAAGCAATCTCCTTTTTCGCCTGTAAAAGAGACAGCTCCGATGTAGAAAGCATTCCGCCGGAAATGAATTTAAGTTGAAACTCTTCATCATCACTATGCTTCAGTTTAATAACCCGAGTAACGATTTTCACATACAAGTTTACAAACCAAATCATCACCAAAACATTCAGAATATTGAACACCGTATGAAAAAGAGACAAAGCATAAGACACTGTAACCTGCATTCCTTGATATTGTGCTCGCAATGCCAACTCATCAGCAGACAGTCCGGCTGCACTCTCTGCAGAAATACGATTCACAACTGCAGGACTATGATGTTGAATAAAAGTCATCAAGTCTGTCGGAGATCCCCCCGTAAGTTCTTTTACCAAAAAACCGATAAAATGAGTAAACGGGAAAAAGAGAATAAGCATCCAGCATACTCCGAAAATATTAAACATAAAGTGCGCAAAAGCTGCACGCTTTGCCGAAACATTAGCCGACAAAGCCGCCAGATTAGCCGTAATAGTCGTTCCGATATTTTCGCCCAAAACCATTGCGGCAGCTATATCGAACGAAATCCAACCCTTACTGCACATAATCAGAGTAATTGCCATTGTCGCACTGGAAGATTGAACGACAATAGTAACAATCGTCCCTATCAATAGAAAAAGCAATACCGACAGATAGCCCATATTGGTGTACTCGGTAAGAAACGAAAGTATCTCCGGATTATTTTGAATGTCAGGAACTGAATTTTTAAGAAACTCAAGTCCCATAAACAAAAAAGCGAAACCGATAATAAACTCTCCCCAAGATCTCCTCCGACTATTTCCGGAAAAAATAAAAGGAATCGCCAAACCGATCAATGGAATAGCGAATAAACTGATGTTTACCTTAAAGCCAAAAATAGAAATTATCCACGCCGTTACGGTAGTACCCACATTGGCACCCATAATAACCGACACCGACTGTGTCAAAGAAAGTAAGCCTGCATTTACAAAACTGACAACCATCACCGTCGTTGCGGAAGAAGATTGTATAAGAGCGGTAATCAACACTCCGGTAAGCACACCGGTCACCCGATTGGTAGTCATCGCAGTAAGAATTCCTCTCAACCGGTCTCCTGCCACTTTTTGAAGCCCTTCACTCATAACTTTCATCCCGTACAAGAATAAACCCAATGAGCCAATAAGCGTCAAAAAGTCAAAAAATGTGTACTCCATCTCGATTTACTTTATTTGATATTTTGTTTAATCCGCAAGAATATAATATATTTAGCGTGCATAATAGCTGAATGCAAATTTGAGGCAAAAATAAAAAAAATAAGAGAATTTACGACAGAGTAGATCATTGAATTTTCTTGAGAATGTAATATTTATTCAATCTCTGTTGCAAATCAAACATACTATAACAAATAAACTATGAGTAATAAAGTGCTGGTCCACTGTAAAAACACCGACCAAATTCTTGAAATAAACGAAGGCGATTCTCTGCTTCAAATATATGGTCAATCAGGGGTAAAACTGCCATATCAAGTGCTCTGTGCACGAGTCAATAATAAAACCGAAGATCTCGATTATCGAGTATTTCGTCCTAAAGATATAGAATTTATCGATGCCTCTCATCCATCCGGTATGCGAACGTACGTACGCTCTCTCTGCTTTGTCTTTTATAAAGCGTTGGAAGACGTAATGCCCGGAGCTCGGTTACGGATCGAGCACTCTATATCGAGAGGTTATTTCTGCGGGATCAACAACCGACAAGAAATTTCTCAAGAGACCACCGATCGCATAAAAGCCCGAATGCGAAAAATCATAACAGATAATCTGCCTTTCCAGCGAATCGAATGTAAAACGTCTGATGCCATAAAACTTTTCCAAGAACAAAATCTGTTGGATAAGGTCGACTTACTGGAAACTTCAAAATCTTTATATACGACTTTTTACAGACTCGATAACCTCATCGACTACTATTACAGCTGTCTGGTTCCTTCTACCGGATACCTGAACTTATTTGATCTGATCAAATATGACGGCGGGTTATTGTTAGTTCCCCCTTCGGCTGAAAATCCTTCGGTTTTGGGCACTGTAGTAAAGCAAGATAAAATGTTGGCTGCATTCAAAGAATATATACATTTCAATTCCATTATCGGATTGAATAACGTCGGTGATTTAAATCTCGCCATAGAAAACCGTCAGGCAACAGATTTGATCAAAGTTTCGGAAGCTTTACATGAAAAGAAAATCAGCAATATCGCCGATGAAATAACCAGACGTAACCGAAACGGAGATGGAGCACGAATTATCTTAATATCAGGACCCTCATCTTCTGGTAAAACAACTTTTTCAAAACGACTGGCAATACAATTAATGACAAACCTGATACGTCCGGTAACCATTTCTCTGGACAACTATTTCGTAGAACGGGAAGAAACTCCTCTCGATGAAAACGGAGAATACGATTATGAATCTTTATATGCCCTCGATCTGGAATTATTCAATAACGACATCAACAGACTTTTAAAAGGAGAAGAAATAGACCTGCCCACTTATAATTTTGAAACAGGTAAAAAAATATATCGAGGAAACAAACTAAGATTAAAAGAATCGGAAGTTCTTATATTAGAAGGTATCCACGCTTTAAATCCGGATTTAACCCCACAAATCGAAGATAAATTAAAGTTCAAAATATATGTATCGGCACTGACATCTATATCCATAGATGACCATAACTGGGTACCGACAACAGACAATCGGCTATTGCGTCGCATCATCAGAGATGCAAAATATCGAGGAAGCACGGCACAAAGTACAATAGCCCGTTGGCCGAGTGTGCGCAGAGGTGAAGAAAAATGGATTTTTCCTTATCAGGAGAATGCCGACGCCATGTTCAACTCATCGCTATTATTTGAACTCGCCGTTTTAAAACGGAGGGCAATGCCTATCCTAAACGCCGTCCCCAGAGATTGTACCGAATATGGAGAAGCAAACCGCTTACTCAAGTTTCTGGATTTCTTTTTGCCTCTTAACGAGCATGAAATTCCCCCGACATCTTTATTACGAGAATTTTTAGGAGGCAGCAGTTTCAAATATTAATTCCATTATGATACCGGTAAAACAATTTTTTTTCGATTTCGGAGGAGTTTTAGTCGATTTAGACTTTAACGGAACAATCGAGGCATTCTGCAAGTTAGGTGCAACTGTTCCCGAAACCTTTAATTCGAAAAGTTTCCATAAAATCCTCAGAGATTTTGAAAACGGGCAAACAGAAGAAAAAGATTTCTTCGAACAATTAAGGATCTCTCTGAACATAAAAGCTTCAGATAACGAGATACGGAAAGCATGGAACAAGATCATACAAACGATCCCGACTTATAAACTAAAAATTCTTCGCACTTTAAAAGAGAATTTCCCCATTTATATGGTTAGTAACACGAATATAACTCACATCGAATATACAAGAAAATTTTTGTTCCGGGAAAACGGGCTCACCATAGACGACTATTTCGATAAGCTATATTTGTCTTACAAGATAGGCGCATCAAAACCCGATGCAGAATTTTATAGCAAAGTAATCGATGACACAAAAGTAAATCCATCCGAATCGTTATTCTTAGATGACAAAATAGAAAATATCGAAGGGGCACGACAAGCCGGTTTTCAAGTATGCCAAGTATGTCCGGAAGACAATCTACGGGAAAAACTATTTCCTTTTTTAAACGGTATTTCTATATAAAAGCAAAGATTTTGTTTCTATCTTTGCAAGCTCTTGCCTAAAAGCAAAAAGAATGATGAATTGGTTATATAGTCTATTTTCCGAACATTCGGCAATGCAGGCCGTTATTGTCGTATCTTTAATATCCGCCATAGGATTGGTATTAGGAAAAATCCGTATAGCCGGCATCTCTTTAGGCGTGACATTCGTCTTTTTCATCGGAATCATGGCCGGACACATCGGAATCACGGTTGATCCGCAAATGCTCAATTATGCAGAAAGTTTCGGACTCATCGTCTTTGTATATGCCTTAGGTCTGCAAGTCGGTCCGGGATTTTTCGGATTATTTCGAAAAGGAGGCATTACGCTCAATGCTCTCGCTTTAGGTGTCGTGTTCATTGGTACTATCATGACGGTAATTTTTCATCTCACTTGCGGTATTTCTCTACCCGACATGATCGGTATCCTATGTGGCGCAACAACCAATACTCCGGCTTTAGGTGCGGCGCAACAAACTTTGAAGCAAATGGGGTTGCCGTCTAATTCTCCGGCACTAAGTTGTGCGGTTACCTATCCTTTAGGTGTTTTAGGCGTAATTCTCGCAATATTCGCCACACGAAAAATATTTACACGGGCATCGGATATTCCCGAGCAAGAGAAAGACAAGAAAAAACCTGTATATATCGCAGAGTTCCAAGTCAACAACCCCGGTATTATAGGAAAAAGCATACGAGAAGCAGCATCTCTCAGTCAAAAAAAATTCGTTATTTCCCGACTTTGGAGAGATGGCAAAGTGAGCATTCCCACATCTGAAAAAAAACTGGAAGCTAAAGATCGGCTGCTGGTGATCACTTCCGAAAAAGATGTCGATGCACTTACGGTTCTTTTCGGAGAGCACGAAAATAAAGACTGGAATAAAGAAGATATAGACTGGAATGCCATCGACAGTCAGCTCATTTCTCAAAGAATCGTCGTAACTCGCCCTGAAATTAACGGGAAACGACTCAGCTCCTTACGATTACGAAATCATTACGGTATAAATATAAGTAGGGTATATCGTTCGGGAGTACAATTGTTAGCCACTCCGGATCTTATATTGCAAATGGGAGACCGACTGACGGTCATAGGCGAAGCAGCCGCCATACAAAATGTAGAAAAAGTTCTGGGGAATGCTGTCAAAAGCTTAAACGAACCTAATTTGATCTCTGTATTTATCGGAATCGTATTGGGCTTAGCTCTCGGAGCTATACCATTCTCGATTCCGGGTATAAGTACACCCGTAAAACTGGGAATTGCAGGAGGACCTATCGTTATAGGAATCCTTATCGGAAGTTTCGGACCGCGTTTACACATGATCACTTATACTACCCGCAGCGCTAACTTAATGTTACGAGCATTAGGATTATCTATGTATCTGGCATGTCTGGGACTGGATGCAGGACAACATTTTTTCGAAACGGTAATCCGCCCGGAAGGATTAATATGGATACTTCTCGGATTCGCTATTACGTTTATTCCGGTAATCATCGTTGCATTAATTGCTTTGCGCATTACCAAGCTCGATTTCGGATCGGTAGCCGGAATGATGTGCGGCAGCATGGCGAATCCGATGGCTCTGAATTATGCAAACGATACTATTCCGGGAGACAATCCCGCTGTTTCATACGCCACGGTATATCCGTTATGTATGTTTTTGCGGGTAATTATCGCACAAGTAATTCTCATGTTCTTTATCTAAAATAGCTGTCTAACTATAAACAGTCTTTAAATTGTCACCCTTTCGTTAAACGATCGTAACATTTCATTGTTTATTTAGCATAGACTAATGAATTGATATGGATAAACGATTGATCGGACTTTTTAATGACGGATTCCCGCCCATTATGGACGGAGTATCTCTTACCGTCAAAAATTATGCTTACTGGCTGAATCGAAAAAATGAAAATGTATGTGTCGTAACACCTAAAATACCGGGAACTCGATACACAGAAAAATACCCGATATATAGTTACACATCTATCCCGATACCTATGAGAAAACCTTATAGATTAGGATTTCCTCGTATCGACCTGCCTTTTTATGAGCATATTTGCCAAAAGCCTTTCTCTTTAGTACACGCACACTGTCCTTTTTCTTCGGGAGAGCTGGCCATGCGTATAGCCCATAGCCAGCATATACCTATAATTGCAACTTTTCATTCAAAATACCGGGATGATTTCAAAAGAATCATCCCCAATAAAACTCTTTTAGCCCTGCTCATTCGCAAAATAATCCGTTTTTACGAAGCTGCAGACGAAGTATGGATACCCCAAGCTGCCGTAGAAGACACAATACGGGAATACGGATATAAAGGGAAAGTAGAAATAGTGGACAACGGAACTGAATTTTCAGGATCGACAGACATTCCGACTCTAAGATTCGACATGCGAAAAGAATTAAATATTACCGATCGTGAATTAATGTTTCTTTTTGTCGGACAACATATCAGAGAAAAAAATCCGGAATTGATCATTGACGCACTATCACTTATAAGAGAAAAGCCTTTTAAAATGTTCTTCATCGGATCAGGATATGCCGAAAAAGAATTACATGAACAAGTTAAAAACCTTAAACTAACCGACAAAATCAAGTTTGTAGGAAATCTCACCGACAGAGAACAATTAAAGCGATACTATGCCGCCGCCGATCTTTTTTTATTCCCGTCACTATACGATAATGCACCCTTAGTCGTTAGAGAAGCCGCTTCCATGCAAACTCCGTCGCTATTAATATCCGGAGCAACCTCTGCCGAAATTGTTAAAGACATGCAAAACGGATTTTTATCGGGACGATCTGTTTCAGAATTTGCACAAAAACTAACAGACCTCATACAATCCCCAGAAAAAGTTCGTCAGACAGGAATAACAGCATCCAATACAATAGCTCGGTCATGGGAGAATGTAACAGAAGAAGTACAAGACCGATATAAATCTTTACTAAAACGTTATGCCTGAAATAACCGATATACGAACAAAGCCGCTACAAACTGTTGCTTATATCTTATTACCGGTACTTATCGGACTGACAGTGATATGTTATTTATTTTGGAAGGAGTTTGATCCGCACATTTTTACGCATGTATCTTTTTCCCTCAAAACAGCAACATTCGTCGCAATAGCTGTTTTATTCATGCTGGGAAGAGATGCGGGACTGATTTGGCGTTATCGTAAAATATCGGGAAATACATTGAGTTGGTGGCAGGCAATACGAGTCAATATCCTTTGCGAATTCACATCGGCAGTCACACCCTCTGCAGTAGGAGGCAGCAGCCTCATCGTCGTATTTCTCAACAAAGAAGGAATCAATGCCGGACGCAGTACGGCAATGATGTTCGCCAGTCTATTTTTAGACGAACTGTTTTTCGTAATTTCCATCCCGATAATTCTAATCAGCATCTCTATTCCCGAACTTTTCGGAACAACGACAATCCTATCTAAAAGTATCATGAACCTTTTTTTTCTCGTCTATATACTCATAGTGATTTGGACGTTTATATTGTACATAGGGCTTTTCAAAAAACCGGAATGGATACGAGACTCATTAAACAAAATATTCAAGATTAGGATGCTCAAACGATGGAAAAAGCAAATTTCCGAATTAGGAGACAATCTGGTCATTAGTTCTCATGCAATAGGAAAAAAGCCCTTTTCTTTTTGGATTTCGGCATTCGGAGCTACGGCCTTTTCTTGGGTATCTCGTTACCTTGTCGTGAATGCATTGCTTCTTGCATTTTCTCCTGTTACCGGAAAACAACTATTGGCATTCGGCAGACAATTTATCTTATGGATCGTTATGACCGTAAGTCCGACTCCGGGAGGAAGCGGATTTAGCGAATATATGTTCAATCAATATTATGCAGATTTCTTTCCTATTGCAGGAACAGCATTGGTTATCGCGTTTATATGGCGAATCATCACCTATTACCTCTATTTAGCCATAGGTGTATGTGTCATTCCCGGATGGCTGAAAAAAAGATAATTTGGACCAATTACATTATCGGAATATTCAGACAGGCTCTAAACTCCAGACAAAAATTCAAGGTAAAGATAATTTTTCGTTGTCACGATTTTTAACGGCTAAAAATTAAGTAAAAATTCCCTCTTTCCAATAAAATAAGCTATCTTCGTTCGAAAATTTCAAGAGGAAACCGATGCTGAAACAACAACTACAACAAAAGCTGCAACAGAAGCTGTCACCCCAACAGATACAGGTGATACGACTACTTGAACTGACGGCTATTGAGCTGGAGGAACGCATCAAACAAGAACTGATCGATAATCCGGCACTTGACGAAGGAGCAGAAGAACATGAAAATCCCGATACCGACGAATTCGGAAACGAAGATACCGATGCATCTGCCGAAAGTGCGGAAGACATCTCCATGGGAGACTACTTGACAGAAGACGATATTCCCGATTACAAACTCGAGGCAGACAATTTCTCAAAAGACCAAAAGCATGAGGATATTCCTTTTTCCGGCGGATCGACTTTTCATGATTTTCTCTTGAAACAATTAGGAGAACGAAACCTGTCGGAACAAGATGCCAAAATAGCAGAATACATTATCGGTAATATCGATGACAACGGTTATTTGCAACGTCCGTTGTCTGCAATATCAGACGATCTCATTTTTCAGGTAGGAATAGACATTTCCACCGAACGACTCGAAGATCTGTTACAAATGATTCAGGATTTCGAACCGGCAGGAGTCGGAGCGTCCAATCTGCGCGAATGTCTGTTATTACAGTTAGAACGCCATGAAGGTACTCCGGCAGCACTATTAGCCTATAAAATCATAGACAAATCTTTCGATGAATTCACAAAAAAGCATTATGACAAAATACAAAAACAATATAATGTTTCTGAAGAAGAACTGAAAAAGGCAATTCACGAAATCACGGTGCTCAATCCGAAACCGGGAAGTTCATGGAGCGACTCGTTTTCTGACGGGATGAGCCATATTATCCCCGATTTCATAGTCGATTCTCATGACGGAGAATTGACATTGAGCCTTAATAACAGCAATATACCGGAATTAAGGGTCAACCGCTCTTATACTCACATGTTAGAAGATTACATGGGAAATAAACAAAACCAAACCCGGGATAAAAAAGACGCGTTATTATTCGTAAAACAAAAATTAGATTCTGCTCAATGGTTTATCGACGCTATCAAGCAACGACAACAAACAATGTTGAATACGATGCAGGTAATTATCGATTTACAAAGAGATTTTTTCCTGACAGGAGACGAAAGCAATCTGAAACCGATGATACTCAAAGATGTTGCCGAACGTACGGGATATGATATATCTACCATCTCCCGAGTAAGCAACAGTAAATATGTACAAACGAATTTCGGAATATTTCCTTTGAAATATTTTTTCTCCGAATCGATGCAAAACGAATCGGGAGAAGAAGTTTCATCCCGGGAAATAAAGAAAATTTTACAACAATGTATCGAGAACGAGGACAAACGAAAACCTCTGGCAGATGACAAACTCTGCGATCTGCTAAAAGAAAAGGGCTATGTTATTGCCCGCCGTACAGTTGCTAAATATCGAGAACAATTAGGCATTCCGGTAGCCCGTTTAAGGAAAGAAATATAAATCTATAAAACTCAACATACAGAATGAAAACGCTGGCTCACTTTTTTTCAGCTGTCTTGACCCCGTTATTGATGCCGTTTTACGGCATCTGCATCATTTTTTTCTTTTCTTATCTTTATATCCTGCCTATTTCCTTCAAATTATTCATAGCATCCGGCGTTCTGTTCTTTACGGCAATTATTCCTGCAATGACTATTTTATGGATGTATAAAACAAAAAAAGTAAAAAGCATAGGACTGAATGACCGCAACGACCGGGAAATTCCGTATCTGATAAATCTGTTCGGATATGGATTTTGTCTTTACTTCTTATATAAGACCCGGCTTCCGATATGGGTTCTCGGATTTTTTATCGGCTGCATCGGTTCGATAATTACAGCTCTATTAATAAATATACGCTGGAAAATCAGTGCACATCTGACAGGAATAGGCGGACTGACAGGATTAGCTTTCGGATTAGCGAGCATACAAATGACATTTCCGATCGTACTGTTTTGTTCCCTCATCATGCTGGCCGGAATATTGGGGAGTTCCCGCATCGGTTTAGGACGCCACACATTAATGCAGGTCGCAGCAGGTACTATGAACGGATTCGTATGGGTATTCGGATCGATACTCCTGATTTCATTTTACTTTAATATTACTTAAACAATAAAATAATACCACAAAAAGATGAAACCTATTGTCAGCATCATCATGGGCAGCACTTCAGACCTGCCTATCATGGAAAAAGCAGCACAACTGCTCAACGACTTTGAGATTCCGTTCGAGATGAATGCATTATCTGCACATCGCACTCCCGTAGAAGTGGAACAATTTGCTAAAAATGCAGAGTCGAGAGGGATCAAAGTAATCATTGCGGCAGCGGGAATGGCAGCTCATTTGCCCGGAGTTATTGCCTCTATGACTACCCTTCCGGTTATCGGAGTCCCGATCAAATCAAGTCTGGAAGGAATAGACGCCCTTTATGCTATCGTACAGATGCCCCCGGGTATTCCTGTCGCAACAGTCGGAATCAACGCATCTCTGAACGCAGCTATTCTTGCAACTCAAATGCTCGCTCTCGGAGACGAAAAAATCAACGCCCGCTTAAAAGCGTATAAACAAGGTTTAGCCCAAAAGATCGTAGATGCCAACCAACAATTGTCCAAAATAGAATATAAATTCAAAACAAATTAAAAATAACGATTTTCAGAGCGGTGAAAAATCCTAACCGGATTTTTTCCGCTCTTTATCATCATCTTACCCGTATGGACTATTTCAATTATCATCGTCGGAAAAGTTCTGTTACCCGAATAGGCAATACACCGTTAGGTGGGGAAAATCCGATTCGCATACAATCTATGACTAATACTCGCACACAAGAAACTTTACCTTGTGTAGAGCAAAGTATTCGTATCATCGATGCCGGAGCAGACTATGTCAGGCTGACAGCTCAAGGGACAAAAGAAGCAGAAAATCTCGCAAACATAGAAAAAGAACTTCACAAACGAGGATACCATACTCCGCTGATTGCCGACATACACTTCAATCCGAACGTTGCAGACGCCGCCGCACGAATCGTTGAAAAAGTCCGTATCAACCCGGGAAACTTCGTTGACAGTGCCAGAACATTCGTTCATCTCGAATATACCGATGAAGAATATGCAGAAGAAATCAAAAAATTACGTGCCCGTTTTATTCAATTCCTCGATATATGCAAAGAACACCATACTGCCGTACGTATAGGTGTAAATCACGGATCGCTATCCGATCGCATCATGAGCCGATATGGAGACACTCCGGCCGGAATCGTAGAATCATGTATGGAATTCTTACGAGTATGTAAAGAAGAAAATTTCAATGACGTCGTACTATCGATTAAAGCATCGAATACCGGAATCATGATAAAGTCCGTACGATTGTTGATTGCAAAAATGGAACAAGAAGGCATGAACTACCCTTTACATCTCGGAGTGACGGAAGCCGGCGACGGAGAAGATGGACGAATAAAATCTGCCGTAGGTATAGGGACACTTCTCGCCGACGGAATCGGAGACACGATACGGGTTTCTCTTAGTGAAGCTCCCGAAGCGGAAATTCCGGTAGCTCGCAAACTTGTCGATTATATTACCGACAGAGAAAACCACACCCCGATTAAAGGGAAAACATACCCACACTTCGACTTTCTCCGCATGGAAAGAAGAAAAAGTAAAATCATCGGGAATATTGGAGGTAACAATGTTCCCGTTACCATAGCCAATGCACTTGAAAAAAATGTCGACATAATAGGCATAATCGGAGAACAATATCCTGATTATTGGTACATAGGGAATAATGACCCGAAGAAATATCCGGACGCTGCCGCACGAATTGTCGATGCAGATGTTTATGTTCCTCAACCGAACGTATATCCGTTATTTACAGCAAAATCCGTCGGGCTTATCCCTTCAGTAAAAGCAAAGACAAAATTTCTACTCTTTTCTTATCCCCAACTCAACGAAACGCTATGGAGGATATTAAAAGAAAATGACGACATCGTAGCGGTTCTGACCTCCGACCACAAAAACCCGGTCGGGGAGCAAAGAGCGTTTTTCCACGAATTATTATGTCGGGGTTTAAATACTCCGGTAATTCTTCAACAGAACTACACAGAAAACGATAATGAAGACCTGCAGATCAAAGCAGGAGCTGATTTCGGGGCTTTATTATCCGATGGATTCGGAGACGGAGTTTGGCTGCAAAATCAGGGAAATATCTCGACAGAGGCCGAGATACGCTGTATGTACGGAATCCTTCAGGCAGTAAGACAACGTATCAGCAAAACCGAATACATCTCCTGTCCCGGATGCGGACGGACGTTGTTCGACCTGCAAAAAACAATCGCCAAAGTAAAAGCTGCCACTTCTCACTTAAAAGGTCTGAAAATAGGAATTATGGGATGTATCGTAAACGGTCCGGGAGAAATGGCGGATGCAGACTACGGATATGTAGGAGCAGGACGAGATCGAATCAGCCTGTACAAAAATAAAGTATGCATTGAAAAGAATATCCCTGAAGAACAAGCCGTAGAAAAATTGATAGAATTAATAAAAATAAACGGAGATTGGAAAGATAAATAAAATTAAGTAAGTAGCAAGGTAGGAAATATTCGACTCCACATTATATTATGACACAAAGTACTCTGCCCAGCAATAAACTCGGAACCGAACCGGTCGGGAAACTTCTATGGCAATATGCTGTTCCGGCTATTGTCGGAACTATGGTTATGTCTCTCTATACCATTATAGACCGTATTTTCATCGGTCAAGGAGTAGGTCCGGACGCCATTTCGGGATTGGCTCTGACATTTCCGATCATGAATCTTACGGCAGCTGTCGGAATGTTGGTCGGAGCCGGGGCATCTGCACGCATATCGATCGTACTGGGACAGAAAGACCCGGTACGAGCAGAAAAAATATTGGGAAACAGCCTTGTTCTCACACTTGCTTTAGCAGCCTGCTATATTCTGTTTTTCATTTTTTTTATGGACGATATACTGAGGCAATTCGGAGGAAGCGATAAAACAATTCCCTACGCACGGGAATTTTTGTTTTATCTGTTACCCGGCATGGCTCTCACCAATTTATGTTACAGTTTCAACAATATGATGCGAGCATCAGGATATCCCCAAAAAGCAATGATTACGATGTTGATCGGGGCTGTTATGAATGTTATTCTCGATCCGATTTTCATATTTTGGTTCAAAATGGGAATCAAGGGCGCAGCCATCGCCACGGTCATTTCCATGGCCGTATCCACGGCATTCGTTATGTACCACTTTATCGGGAAAGAAAGTTCGATTCGTTTTCACAAACATTCATTCCGGTTACAAGGACAGATCATACGCAACATCGTATCTATCGGGATGTCTCCGTTCCTAATCAATCTCACGGCAAGCGCTGTCGCCGTTTTCATGAACACTTCGCTACAAAAATACGGAGGAGATACGGCAATCGGGGCATTCGGCATTATCAATAGTTACGGTATGTTGATTGTCATGCTCATCATCGGCCTGTGCCAAGGCATGCAACCCATCGTAGGATTCAATTTCGGAGCAGGGAATCTGCAAAGAATGCAAAAAGCTCTGACCTTAACGGCAACAGTCGCCACAATCATTACTTCTTTAGGATTTATCGGCTCGACCTTTTTCCCGCATTACCTTGCAAGAGCATTCACTACCGACTCACACCTTATCGATGTTTCTTCGGTCGGGCTAAGAATTACCATGATGATGTTTCCCATTGTCGGTGCACAAATTGTCATTACAAATTTTTTCCAATCAATAGGGAAAGCGTCCATATCGATATTTTTAAGTCTTTCCCGACAAGTATTATTCTTGATTCCGGCAATCTTGTTATTACCCAGAATATGGGGTCTCGACGGCGTATGGTCTGCATCTCCCACTGCCGACGGAATAGCGACTTTAATAACCGTATGGGTACTCTTCATGCAACGAAAGCTATTTAAACCGAATACAAAATCGGGAATCAATAAAAACGCAGAAAACTAAGTGCCTGTCTAAGAACCTGTTTAAATTTTGCTTGGATAAAACACACACGAATAGTCAGTTCCGCTCTTGAGAAAGGAAGCGTGTCGATACCACCAATATCATTATAGATTCGGAAGAAAATACAAAGATGAGCTGATAATATCTTTTAGGGAAAAATCAGGCCGATTCTTAAATAAATTGCATTTTTTAATCAAAAACATTGTTTATAATAAAATTATACATATATTTGCATTAATAGGATTCCATAGCTTAAATTATATAAAAGCGACAGGCTCTGTCCCGGGGGTTGGAAGTTAAAATCTTCCTGGAATCCTTTTTTTCGATGAAAGCAACCATTTTAAGAGGTTATTTCAACTTATATTATAACCAAGAGAATCCGATACCATGAAAAAAACAAAAAGAAGAGATTTTCTTAAACAATTTTTCTGGGGTAGCGCACTATTATACGTAAACCCCATAACGTTTTCCACACCCGGAAAAGCTATAACAGACAAGGCAAGCAATCTACCGACCGATGAAATTACAAGGCAACAAGCTCTTACATATTTTTATAAAAAAGAATACAAAAACGCAGAAAATCTGTTTAATAAATTAATCTCAGCCCATCCCGATAAAGTAAACTATTATGACGGTTTAAGAAAAGTATTGGGAGCTCAAAACAGAATATCGGATATTTGCGTTCTTTATGCCGAGGGTCTAAAAAAGAATCAGGACAATCCGATATTCTACGATCGTTATGCACGGGCTTTAACCGCACTATCCGGAGGAAATAAAATTCAAAGGTCTAAATATGAACAAGAGACAGGCATCGACCCGGTCGACTACTCTTTAAAACTATATATAGAAGCCATCTCCAAATTCCCTGACAAACAATATTTAAAAACAGGATTACTGGATATTCAAAAGAAAATCGGAATATATACATCTTCCCGTTCTCGAGTTTCCATTCATCGGCCGGATATTGCAATTTTATCGAAAATTCCGGAACTTACATCGGAAATAAAAGAATCATGGGAACATAGCAGAACCTCGATAAAAAAGAATTCTCCTATCAATAAAGCCCGTCATATCGGAAAAACGACCACTATTCCACCGAAAAAAAGAAGAACAATGTTTTTCCCTGAAGAAGAACAACTTAGGGCAAAACAAATAACAGCCCATTTACAATGGGTAACAACGATAACATTATCAAACCTCCTCCAAAATCCGGTTTACAAAACTGTATATACCTATATTTCGACCTTATCTCCGCACTTAATAACAGATTCCTTATTCGGAGAGATAAAAAAATACGCCAAACAATACAAATTACAAAAATTCCTCATCGAACTGACCAAAAACAGATACAACCGATCAAAAACGTTCTGGAGAACCATATCTTATGCAGACTCACTAAAACAAAATAAAGATACAGCATCCCAAGCATTAGTCTTATACCAAGAAGCCGAGAAAAAAAGCAAGGCACTACAACCTAAAAAAATAGGTGCGTTATATGGAGGTAAAGCCACTTGCCTTATACAAGAAAAGAATTACAGCAGTGCACGTGAAACATTGTTGCAAGGGATCGAACTGCTGAACGGTATAGGCGGTATCGCCCGTGGACTCTCGATTCATTATGCCAAGACATATATATTTGAAGAGAATTATGAAGCAGCTGAAAATATTTTGAACTTAATACTGACAAAATGCCTAAAACATCAGCCGAATACCGAAGAGCTCTCCGATGATCCGATCATCAAGTACATCTATCCCGATCCTTTTATAAATGAAGAAATATCATTCTACCATCGGTTGGATGATAAACAGCCGGTGCATACACAAGAAATACTTTCCGTTTATTATGCATTAGCCCGTCTTTATATAAAGAAAAATGATTCTGCCGGATACTCGAGAATCAAAAACAAGATAATCGCTCTGTCTCCTCAAGATCGATTTGTCAATAATAACCACATCTGATCGGCCGATATTTCGACAACCTTAATCTTCGATTATCATGAATCACAACATATCAAAAATATTAGCATGTCTGTTACTGTCAATCTGGGCATTTTGTTCGACAGCTCAGAACATAAAAATATCAGAAGTATTCTACGACACTCCTTATGAAGAAGACGATAACGACAGCATCAATGTAAGCCATAATGGAGAATTTATAGAGATCTGTAACCTCGAACCCTATGATGTAGATCTGTCAGGGTGGGGTATTCTCTCTAAATACAGATATGCACGACAATTTTCTTTCCAATTTCCAAAAGGTTCTATTCTCAAATCAGGAGAAACAGCCATTATATGCCACAAAGACTCCACAAAAGACCGAACATTTAAGCTCTCCGATCTATTTCCCGATATAAGTGCAGAGCAAGAATCTCGAATATTCTATCACGACAAATTCATACTCGCCAACAAAAGAGGTAGTGTCTATCTTAAGAATTCGCTTTTTTCTCTGGTTGACGAGGTCCATTATTTAGGAAACGCAAAGAGCTGGGACAAAAAATTCACCCCCTATCGTAATGTATCCCAAGCTCAAGCCAATAACGGATACAGCAGAGATTATCTGAAATCTATACAACTAAACCATAATTATTACGCCGACTCCCCTACTCCGTTTTATGCCGACCATAAAGCTATTCAAGCCGGAATATGGGGACACGAATTGCCGGAAAGCGGAGAAGATTACTTTACGCCCCTACCTGTCGAAGGAAAAGAGACGACAGGTATTCCACTCAATTATCAAGTATCGCCATCGGGCATAATGGAATATAATATTCCCATATCGACAATTCCCGGGAGAAATGGCTTCCAACCCGACCTATCGTTCAACTACCAAAGCATATACCGTTATAATAATATGGGTACAGGGTGGTCTATCGGAGGACTGTCCTCTATTGCCAGAACAAACAAATGCATTTATTATGACGGAGAAAACGGAGCTATTTCGAGAGGGAAAGACTGTCCTTTCTCTTTAGACGGGATACGACTGATAAAAACAGAAGAAAACGAAAACGAAATCTATTTCCGCACCGTCTCCGGTAATATCAGGGTAACCGGATACGTGAGCAACGGAGATATAGAACGTTTCAAAGTCTTCTTTCCGGACGGAATAATCGGAGATTACGAAACGCCCAACGGACCGGAAAGCCGGATAGAATATCCGATCGTTCGAAAAACAAGTATCAAGGGAGACATCATGGATTTCGAATACATCACATTCGGCAACATGTTATTCATTTCAAAAATATCATACGGAAAAAATAAAGATCTCGATCATTTCGCATCCATTCAATTCGACTATATCAACGGAGAATCACGATTCGATTTTAAAATGGGAACCAAGTTTACGCTCGGGAAAAAACTGACCAAGGTAACTTCCCGTTTCAAAAACCACATCCGTGCCGAATACAAACTGGAATATGGTAATGACCGGAAACTGACATCCATTCATAACACGATCAACGGAAAAGAGCTTATCCCTATCCGTTTCAGATATGAGTACAATAATAATACAAATACACTGGAACAACGAAATATAGGGTCTTCTCATAACGATCCTTCCGCAGAAATCATAAGCGGGCATTTCTTGAAAAATTCCATGACAGAAGGGTTTCTTGTCTATTCCAAACCTCACGGACAAATATTTGTCTTTACCCACGGTGATACTCGGGAAATAAAAAAAATAGAAATACCGGGAAACAGCCACAGTAAAGTAGAACAAATATTGACCGGAGATGTTAATGGCGACGGCACAGACGAAGTCATTCTCATACGCTCCTATAACAAATCGAAAAAAGACATATATGTAATCCATATTTACGACCTGTTCACAATGCAAGGAGACAAAGTGTTAGAAGCTTTCAGTTATAAGAGAGACCCGATACAGAAAAAACCGGTTTTCTTACCAGGAGACTTTAACGGTGACGGAAAAACAGAAATAATCGAACGGGTAATCGACGCTTCTACGGGATACTACAATATGTATGCCCATACCGGATCGGGATATCAAGTAGCTACCGGAAATTATCCGATCAACGAATCCTTTACCGGACAACGATTTTATACCGCCGACCTCGACGGTGACGGTAAGCACGAAATTATCATATCCGGAGATAATTTCACATCGGTTTGCAATTATATAAAGGGTAATGACGGAAAATTTTATTTCACCGAGCGTACCCGCACCTCAAGGTCATTAGGTGACGGATGTTCTTTCTGCGACTATAACGGTGATGGATGTGCCGACTTGCAACGAGCCGCATACACTCAAAGAAGATATAAGATATTTTGCAAAAAGCATAATACTTTTTTAGGAGAAACATTTACGCCCACTGATACCTCCATCCATGAATCCTGTACGCAATGCCGATATGAAGGTATATCCGCAGGCACCTATATAACGGAAGACTTCCTCACCCGATTACCGGGAATTGCTTATCTTGCCGGAGATTTGTACACAGACGACAGCGCCGGTTCGCCCGTAATGAGCGTCAGCGGAAAAACATTTAATTCCCCGACCGAAGACATTCATCTTTTCTATTCGGTAGATATCGACTGCGACAATACCGCCGAAGTAATACATTGTTGCTATAAAGGCGGAATATTATATATCGAGGACAATAAACAAATCAACGTCTCTCCTAATTTCAGGATAACGACATTCAGCAACGGGCTATACATTCTCGACGATTACCGCGTATTCAAATATACTCGCAAAAAAAACTTGTCTCGGGAATCTCTCATTACAACGGTAATCGACAGTTACGGAAGAATCCTAAAAACCCGATATAAAAGCCTGTCCGAGATTTCGAGTACTACCGGATACAAAGAATATCCGCACCCCTTCACGGCATACCTTACTCACCAATACCTTCCGGTCGGACACGCAATAATGACATCCGACGAAAAGATTCATTCATCATTTGAGTATCAATACGGACATGGCGTTTTCCATAAAGAAGGACTGGGATTCCTCGGATTCAGTTCATTCCGTGCAATCGACTTACTAAGGGGCGATGAAGAAATTCAGGACAGCGACATGTCCGGCTATATCAATGCGCTTTCTCAAGGAAGATATCCGGTCGAGACACAAAATCGATCGTCCTTTATTTCCAATGAGCCTCAACACCAGAATATAGATCAGACTTCCGTTTTTGTAATCAATACAGATAAGACAATAAAGCCCGTATCTTCTACAAAAAAAATCTTCGACCGCATTACACGTATAACGGAAACACAGGAATTACTGAATTATAATGAAAACGAAGCTCCGGAGCTGAAACGTGTCACACGACAGACCTCCTCAAACGAAAGTATCGTCAGCGAAACGGAAATCGAATACTCGAACCTTACGAAAGACGAATTTACCGCCTATAATCTACCTCGGGAACAAACGACAATACTTACCAGAATCTCAGAAAAAGATGTAACAGTTACCGAGTATAAATACAGTCCGGAAGGAAATGTCATCAAAGAATCCGTAACCCGAAACGGAGAACAGGAAAGATTGACTGAAACCGCCTATGATGCCTACTCGAACAAAATCTCCGAAGAGACCCGGCATTTCACCGGATCAGCAAAAAAGACAGTATATTCCTATTCCGATGCCGACAGGCTGTTGGTCGACCGGATAACGAAAACAATCGAAGACGGGACTGTTTACGACTCCGAGTCTTATGAATACGACCGGGAAAAACTTTTTTTGCTGAGCATGACGGATAATCTCGGGAAAAAGACCGTTTACCTGAATCATGACCTTTCCGGAGAACCTACCCTTGTCTTGCGTCCGGACAGTACCCGCACCGAAATATCCCGAATGTGGGTAGAGATAAACGGAGAAAATTTTATCAGGGAAACCGTCAGGGAGACCAACCTCCCCGCACAAACCTCTTACACCGATATTTTCGGAAATACGGTACGCGTCGAAAAAGAGGGAATAGAAAAAAACGACACGATCATCACGCAATACAGGTATGATGACATCGGACGGCTACGGCACGAATCGACGCCATACCGCAAGAATGATGAGATAAACTGGACTCAATACATATATGACCGTGCCGACCGGATAACCCGTATCATATATCCCGATCTGACGACAAAAGCCATATCTTATCAAGGGAATATCACCCGAAGTACAGGAGGAGGAATAACCACCTCGCACACGACAGACCTGAACGGTGAAACAATGATAAGCGGTTTAAACGGGATCACGGTCCGTCACTTTTACAGGCCCGACGGACAACCCCGCATAAAGAGAGCGATTCCCGGTGGAACGGTACAATACGAATATGATGGCTTAGGACGGAGAACAAAACTTACCGATACTTCGGCCGGTGAAACCCTCTGGGAATATAATCGGGAAGGACAGTTATATAAAAAAACGAGAAACGGGAAATCGATTCTCTATCAATACGATTCGTTCGGACTGCTCTCCGATATACAGACGCCTGAGTTTTCGGTCTCCTGTTCATACCACCCGAAATCATTCCAACCGCTTTCGATCATATCTTCTACAGGCGATAAAAAAACATTCGTTTATGATGACCTGCAGAGACCTGTCGAAACCAAATGGGAACAAGACGGTCTGTTTTACCGAGAAAAATTCTCATACGGAAAAGACGGGCTGATTCTATCCAAAGAACTTTCCGATAACCGGGGAATCATCGGCACTTTACTATACGAATATAGCGATAACTCTACCTTGACCGATATCCGGTTCTCTCTTCCTAACGGCAAAACCGAAGACCTATGGTCGCTCCATAAATGCAATGCGGCCGGACAAGCCGAACAATACAGTACCGGATACCATATCCACCGGCAGGAATACGACTGCATGGGAAGACCGGTATTGGTAGAGACTGCCAATGGAAAAAAAATAGTGAGGAGGGACAGCTACAAATACGATTCCTATACCGGACAGTTGATCGAAAAAAACATCCGAATACCCGAAACTTTCGAATACGATGGCTTTAATCAACTGCAAAGAGCCGCACTTTCAGGAAAAACAAAAGAATACCGATATGACAAGTTCGGCAACATAATATTCAAACCGGAAACAGGAAACATGTCTTATAACGGGGCAAATCCCTATGCCATCACCGAAGCAGAAAACCCGGAAGGATTGATTCCCGAACAGCAACTGTCGGTGTCGTACACTTCTTTCGACCGTCCCGACACACTGTCGATGGGAAATAAGCGACTGATATTCCGATATGGGCCGGACTGCTTCCGATCCTCGTCAAGGCTGTATATAGATGACGTACTGACCGAAGAGAACAAATACCTTGCCGAAGGCATCTATCAAAAACATGTACGCACCGATACCGGAAACGAGAAAATCTATGTATATTTGGACGGAACGCCCTATACCGCAACGAATGTGCTGGAGATCGATCTGGCGAACAGAGGTTCTTACCAGATATTCCGGCTGTTTCGCGACCATCTCGGCAGCATAATACAAGCTCGTGGGAATACGGCAATAGGCACATATTATTATGACCCGTGGGGGAAATTGCGCGATTCAGAGTTCGGAGACATTTCTCCTGCAGGAAGAGAAGCTCCGCTTCTGTTCGGACGGGGATTTTCCGGACATGAGCATATCCGCGAGTTCGGGCTTATCAACATGAACGCGCGGCTCTATGATCCGCTTACCGGACGCTTTCTCTCTCCCGACCCGTATATATCCGATCCGGACAATCCGTTGGCATACAACCGGTATGCCTATGCATTGAACAATCCCATACAATTCAACGATCCATCGGGAGAATTTTTGGGAGTAGCCACAGGTATCGGTATCGGCCTAATGATGGGTAAAGTCTATTACGATGGCGTTAAAGCCAATCACGGCAAGCTGAATCCGTTTAAATGGGATTGGAAAAGAACGAACATTATCGTAAGTGCAGGGTATAATACCTCAGGAAAAATATCAGGCAATGCCGGTATAGGATTCAACAACAACTATATGATAAATGCCGGTTGGGATAACGGTGTTTCTGTGGGATATACATTGAACGGTGAAAGCCGTATGGCTATCATTGCTCCAAAACCGGAACAATCAGAGCGTAATGAAAGATGGCTTCAAGAAATACGCTTCATGAAATCCGACATGGAAACAGCTGCCGTAGCATTGGTGATCCCACAGTCAGGATACGGGGCAATAGCAGGATTACCGAAAAAATCGATTTTAGGATACGAGCTTGCGAGTATAGGAGTTGCCTATGGTGTTGTATCTGTTGCAGAAGAAATCATAGAACGCCAAACCCGTACCTATGTAACTTATGTTTTAAGTCGACCGGACGGAATGAAATATGTTGGAAGAGCCAGTGGGAACGGAGATCCTTATAAAGTAATGATGAACAGATATTATCATCATCAATATAGACGAAGTTTGGGTTATGGAAATCCCCAATTAGACTGTGCTGCATTTGGAACTGAAGGCAAACATGCTATACGAGGAAGAGAACAACAGTTAATCGATCATTACGGAGGAATAGGCTCTCCTTTTTTAGGAAATTCTATTCGAGCTGTTTCTAAATATAATCCCAATGGAAGATATTTTCATCGTCAATCAAACAAATATTTTGGACAATTAGCGCCTTATTCCGGATATTGAAAACAAAAACAATATACAACTAAAAATACAAAAAAATGAAAGAACTGACTTTATTAGAAAAAAAAGTAATCATTTTGTTGACTTATGAGATAAGCAACATATCTGATACAATCTCAAAAAACATTTTAACGGATATCATAAATAATATCAAACTAAAAAAATATACAAAAAGACAAATCGAGATGGTATGGCATGACTTCTTAGATGGGCACGAACTTGCCGATACAAGAATCGAAGACTCTGAAGACCTTCGAGAAATAGATCGGTTATTAATCGAAAATTTCGGAGAAGGAGAAGGGTTAGCTCCCGAAAAATGGAAAATGAACCGGAAAATACGGACAATCCTGAAACGGGGAATACGGGATGCCGAGGAAGCTCGTATGGTCGATGACTATATCTGCCAAACAACCGATGAAGTTGAGATAAAAAGGGCAGAAACCGTACTTCAGGAATTCGAGGGAAAAATAAAGGCTCTGTTACAAAAAGACCATATCTCCTCGAAAAGCGAATATTCTTTTTTATCGAAATACAGAATAGAATTAAACGATGATACTCCGGCTGCCCAAAAGATCGACTCCATGATCAAAGAATTCCGGAAGAAAAAGAACTGTTAATTATTTCATTTGCAAAATACCTTAAATGCACTGATATGAGGCACTTTTTCGAAACGGTTTTCTATTACTGTTATTTGAGTTATAAAAAAAATAACCCAGACCCGGAAATAATGGCTCTTTCTGCATTATCAGTTATTACCAGCTTGTTTTTTGTTATAGTAATACAAACTATATGCATATATTATGACATAAATTTAGCAGAGAACGTTTCTCTTTTTTGTTTATCATTATTCCCTCTCCCTTTATTATATTTCATATTTTACCGCATGTTATACGCAAAAGGCAAATATAAAGAGATCATTAAAAAGAAACCTAAATTTTGCAATAACCCTAAAATCAATAAACAGATCGCTTGGGGATATATTTGGGGAATTTTCATTTTAGCTTTATCACTTATACTCACTTGGGATACCCTGAAAAAACTAAATTAAAAAACATAAAGACTATTTAAATCTAAAAACAACATTCAAAAATGAAAGAACTGACTTTATTAGAAA